>JAILLB010000112.1 GCA_024693345.1 Clostridiales bacterium | reverse complement strand
GAACAGAGGAAACAGAGAGACCAGTCAAAGTGAATTGCAGAACCTTGCGTTTTTTAGTATATTTTCAAAAAATTACATTGCGTTTTTTAGTGTTAATTCCAAAAATCTCACTTTGTTTCGAGGCAAAATACCCCAAAATCTCACTTTGTCAAAGCACTTGCGTATACGTAAATACCTAGTATATAATATCTGTGTAAAAATACTCGGAGGGAGCATCTATGAGAAAACATTCAGCAGTATGGTTGTTCGTTTGTATTTCACTTATTGTCTTTCTTTTTGTGTTGTCATCGTGTTCAAACATTACGAGCTTTTTCATGTGCTCAAATGGCCACACAATTGAAGAGGTATTGGCAAAGGACTCAACATGTAGCGAACATGGATTAAGCCATGCATGGCGTTGCTCTGTCTGTGACAAGTATTTCGAAGACGAAGAAGGAAAAATTGAAATATCCTATTCTTCTCTGGTTATTCCTGCCAAAGGCCATACTCCGGTCACTGATTATGCAGTTGAGCCTACATGTATTGTTGAAGGAAGAACTGAAGGAAGTCATTGTTCTGTTTGTGGAGAAATAATTACAAAACAGGAAGTTGTTCCAGCCTTTGGACATGTACCTGTGGTTGATGCTGCATACCCACCGACATTCGATACAATTGGCAAAACGGAAGGAAGCCATTGTTCCAGATGCGGCGCCACAATAGTTCCGCAAGTAGATATTCCAGCTCTTGGTGCTCAAGGTTCAACAAATTTGAGTTTCATAGAAAACAATTCGGGATATTCAGTCACAGGAATAGGCACTTGCACTGATACCAACATTGTGATTCCATCAATATACAATGGAAAGACAGTAACGAGAATCGATAATTCAGCATTTATTAATTGTCTCGGATTTACAAGCATTTCAATACCTGACACTATTACGAGTATAGGTGAATTTGCCTTTTCAGGATGTTCCAACCTAAAGAGCATTAATATTCCTGAAAGTGTCACAAAAATTGAGTCAGGTGCTTTTCGTGGTTGTTCTTCTCTGACATCCATCGAACTACCAAGTGGCATCACAAAGATATATCCAAGCACATTCCAATTGTGCGCCGGTTTAACTGAGATAGTTATACCTGATAAAGTCACAGTTATTGATTCATATGCGTTCAGTGATTGTGTCGGACTTGTTTCCATAGACATCCCAAACAGTGTCACAAAAATTGGGGCAAGAGTGTTTGCTGGATGCTCAAATATCAAAGAGCTTATCATTCCACGTACGGTTCAGAGCATTGGTAACGGAGCTTTCTTTGGATGCGCGATGCTACAAAAGATTGAGATTCCTTCAGGCATCAAATATTTGGACAACAATTTGTTCAACGGATGTAGTGGCATTAATGAGTTAATTATCCCAACTTCAGTTACGAGTATAGGCAAATCAGTGTTTGAGGGATGTAATAAACTAACCACTCTCACATATTATGGCACAAAGGCTCAATGGCTGTTGATATCCGTGGGAGATTATTGGAGAATCAATTCTGCAATCACCTATGTTGAATGCAAAAATGGACGCCTTACTGTTAAAGGCGGTTTGTACGACTAATTATGTATTAAAAAATGTCACCGCCGGTGACACTTTTGTAGAAAGAAACAATGCAAACAGAAGTATCAATCACAAAATGTTCCTCATATAAAATAGAAGAAGTCGAACAGGCACTCATAAAAGTACTTGATCCTCTCGGCGACCTGGACTTTGTAAAGCCTGGCATGAAGATTGCAGTCAAGCTCAATCTCGTGGCTCCGATGAAACCGGATACAGCTGCAACAATTCATCCAAGCGTTGTTTGCGCTCTGACTAAACTCCTGAAAGAAAAAGGCGCCGACGTCATAATCGGCGACAGTCCCGGAGGTCTCTACACTGCTCCTTATCTTAAAGTGGTGTATGACACATGCGGTATCAGACAGGCAGAAGAATACGGAGCAAAACTCAACGAAGATTTTTCACAGATGGAAATAGACTACCCGGAAGCTGTGAAAGCTCATCATTTTCCATACACCGCTTGGCTTTCCAAAGTTGATGCAATTATAGACGTATGCAAACTCAAGACACACGGCATGATGGGATTATCCTGTGCTGTCAAAAACTTTTTCGGAACAATTCCGGGAACCAAAAAGCCTGAGTTTCACTACATGTACCCGAAAACAGAAGACTTTTCAGATATGCTAATTGATCTGTTTGAGTATTCTAAACCTGTCCTGTGCATATGTGATGCGGTAGTAGGAATGGAAGGAAATGGTCCGACACAGGGTACTCCACGACCGATTGGGTGCCTCATGGCATCTAAAAACGGACATGCATTGGATATGGTCGCAGCGAAGCTGATTGGACTCGGTCCGAAAGATGTGCCCACTCTGAATTCTGCTGTAGCAAGAAATCTTGTTCCGGCTTCAGTTGAAGAAATAGATGTCATTGGTAACCTGGATGAATTTGTTATCCCGGACTACAAGACTGTACCATCACAGGCAAATGTTTTCTTTGCAGTGCTGGGAGACGGTATTCCGGGAAAAATAGGGGACTTTGTCGCAGGCAGAGTCATAGCACCCTTCCCGAAACTCGATCCGGATATCTGTGTAGGATGTGGCAAATGCAGATCCGTATGCCCAGCCAAGGCAATAACAATGCGCAAAAACAAACCTCACATTAACCGAAAAATATGCATCCACTGTTTCTGCTGTCAGGAATTCTGTCCGAAAGGAGCCCTGCACGTCGGAAGACACTTAATCATGAGGGTGCTGGGAAAATAGGATATCACCTACTCAAAACGGGCTGATTTCACGGCCCGTTTTTTGGTTTTTAATTATTCGGATTTTCACAAAAAATGAAAAACTGCAAGGTCAATTTGCCGGTTTTGGTGAAAAACTGCAGAACATTGACTCAAAATACCTTTCTTTTCGCCTGCTCTTCCGCCATACTCAAGATTTCTCGAACTCAATTCACATTCCGTAAAATCTGTCAACTTAATCATAGCAATACCTCTTTGTTAATTTCTTCCATTCACTCTCTCGTATAACATGATGCGTCGTTTCTTTCTTCCCTTGAGAATCGATTGCATCAGCAATATTCATGTATAGACCATAATCATCAATAAGGTCAGCATACTCTGCTTTATCTACCAGATCTTGCATTGTTTTACTCAATTCGAAATCAATCTTTATATCATTGTTAACATACGTATATTTCCTGTTTTGGTATATATCCCTGAGGATCAAATCATGAATATACTTGTTGATGTTATCAACATCGCTTATCTTCTTAATTACAAGTTTATCATCGTTTCGAATTCTTAGCTTTATTGTCTTGTAATTGTCTTTAATAAAATCGTTAATATACTTTTGCTGATTGAACATATTCATCACCTTCGGGTATAGTATATCACATTTGGGGGCAAATGTAAATACATAATGTCAGATAAAACAATTCACTTCGCGTAGATACTTGAAATGATTCTAAATAGTGATAGAATATCAAAAAAGCACAATATAGAGGAAATGTTATGAAAACAAAATCGATAACAAAATTGCTCATAGCTATACTTATAGCAGCACTTTTGATAATTTCCACTCTCACTTCTTGCGGAAAAACAAATAGTGAAACCGAATCCGAGACTGAACCGGTTGTTCTTTCAACAAATTATGGCACCGCTGTCGAAACTTCATCATCGTCATCAACAAGTGCGACTGCCGAGGCCACAAGCACGGTTTCCGTCGGCGGAGTAGTTATAAGGTCTCAGATCTCAGGCGCATACTCAATCAAGGGATTCCAGGGATTCGCAGTCAGAATGGGCGCTGACGCCATCAGAGCTCTTTCAGGAATTGCCGGAACACCTTTCGTACGCGCTTACGACATCACAGCAAAGAGTAGCCAGGCAGCCTTCGCCACAATCAACGCGGCTGCAGCCTCAGTAGGAGCAACTGTTCTAGGTGCAATCAATGTTGACCTCGGTCAGATGAACGGAGGCAAGTTCACTTCTCTTCCCAAAACTGTAGCAGTTCCGGCAACAATTGGCGTAGCGGCAGCAGACGGCAGAAAGCTCGCAGTTGTCAAGGTCCTTCCCGGCGGAGCATTCGAGATTCTTCAGGATACTGATGAAGTTGCAGTGACAGTCACATTCAGTATCACAGGCGGACTCGCTGCATATGCTGTGATTGCATACTGATAACTTAATAATTCGAATAAATGTTCAAAAAACGGGCTGCTCGCGCAGTCCGTTTTTGCATGTCTGGATATTGATATTACTTTGTTTCCTGAGGAACACTTTCTTCCGCGGATTCTTCTGCAGATTGCACTTCCGGGTCCTTCTTTTTGCCCTTTTTGTATTTCTTGAGAATTTGCAGTACCAGTCCCGTAAGGGCAAACAATGCTATGACGTTAGGAAGCACCATGAGCTGATTGAACAAATCCTGAAGTCCCCATACAAGGTCGCTTGACATAAGTGTTCCTGCAACTATGAATCCAACTGAGATTATCGTGTATATTATTTCACCTTTTTTGCCGAACAGGTATATGAAGTTCAGTCTTCCGAACATGTTCCAGCTCAGAATGGTTGAGAATGCAAAGAAGAACAGACAGACTGCAACGAATATGTTTCCCATTTCACTTCCGAAAGTCGTTCCGAATGCCGTCTGGGTCAGGTTGGTTTTGTCTATTGTATCCGGGATTATTCCGCCGCTCAGAATTCCTCCCTCAGTATACATCGTCGTTATTATAACCAGGGCATTCAGTGTGAGAACAACAAATGTGTCTATGAACACACCTGTCATTGCCACGGTTCCCTGCGCGTGAGGATTTTCAACGTTTGCAAGTGCATGAGCATGCGGAGTTGATCCCATGCCCGCCTCATTGGAAAACAATCCTCTTTTTGCACCCTGTGTAATTGCAATTTTAATTGCGGCACCGAATGTTCCGCCTATTATAGCCTGAGGCTGGAATGCATATTTGAATATAAGGCCGAATGCTTCTGGAACTTTTGTTATGTTGATGACAAGCATCATAATTGTTCCGAATATGAACATGATGGCCATTATCGGGACAAGCTTTTCAACTACACTCGCAAGTCTCTTGACTCCGCCTATGAAGACAATCACACATATTACTGCGAGTACAATGCCTACTACCCATGTCGGTACTCCGAACGCAGTGTTGATTACAGATCCTATTGAGTTTGCCTGCACGGTTCCACCGCAGAATCCGACTGCAATTACGAGGGCAACGGCAAAAAACGTCGCGAGGAATTTTCCGAATTTTCCGGGGAATGCTCTCTTTATGTAGTAAACAGGGCCTCCGAGAACTTCACCGTTCTCTTTTACGACTCTTGTCTCCTGAGCCAGCACTGCTTCTGAATACATGGTCGCCATTCCGAAGAATGCTATGATCCACATCCAGAATATTGCACCGGGGCCTCCTGTCAGTATTGCCGCTGACGCTCCCACCACATTTCCGGTTCCTATCTGCGCTGCAATGGCGGTTGCAAGAGCCTGGAAAGAACTCATACCGCCCTTTTGCTTGTTTCCGTGAGTCCTGATGCCTCCGAACATTCTTTTGAAGCCTTCTCCGAAGCATCTTATCTGTACGAATCTTGTTCTGATTGTAAACCATACACCGACTGAAATCAGCAGTATGAACAGAACATAATCCGATAAAAAGCCATTGATTGTATCAACTATCTGCAACAATACTTCCATAACATCCATCCAAAAATGAATATATTTTGTCCAATGAATATTTTAACATATATCACTGTCAAATGCCAACATGAAAAATGAGTCATTTGAGAATATTTGCACAAAAAAGAGGCTGCTCGCGCAGCCCGTTTTCTTATGTGTCAGGATTTGTCTTTTCTGTCGTTTATAACAATGCCCAGTCCACGCGCTTCCGAAACAAGTTCCGTTCGTGTTTTGAACCCCGTTTTTTCCATGAGGTGCTGGATGTGGCTCTTCACTGTCGCGACAGAGATATAGAGTCTTTCTGCTATTTCAGTGTTTGTGTCGCCTGTGGAAAGTTCTTTGAGAACGTCGAGTTCGCGCTCTGTGAACTCGTGGTTTGTCGCATTTCCTATTCTTATCAGGGGCGTCTCATCAGGATAGATGTGCTCGCCTTTCATCGTGCGCTCCATTACATCGAGAATCGAACTCTTCTGGCCGTCCTTGTACCAGAATGAGTCCACCCCTATTTTCCTCGCCCTGGACAGCCATGAATACTCAGGCATCGATGTCACTATTATTATCCGTATATCCGGAAACTGCTTTTTAATCGCTTCAGCAGCATCGAGTCCGCTGTGCTCCAGTTCCGTCATGACATCCATAAGAATAAGATCAACGTGGTTGTTCTGACAGACCGAAAGGGCCGCAGAGGCGTTGGATATGGAAAGAAGATGTTCGAACTCTTCGCTCGCGTCAATATATATCTTGAAAAGTTCGCGCGGTATGTCCTGATCTTCGACAATCAAAACCTTGTATGCCATATTCACACCTCCTTACTCCTTGGATATATTCTACTTCGAATGAGTGCTGTTATGCATCATCCGTTTGACTGGTTTTTAACAGCGGATCAGCAAGAAGTCCCCGACCTCTATATAGGTGGTGGGATGAATTGCGAGAAAGATCCGCAAATGTTCAATAGTAATTGTACACTAAAAAGTGCGAAAAATACATATAATAACGTTGACTGTAATTGTGGTTTATGGTATAATTCAGTCGTAACGAAATTATTG
>JAILLB010000109.1 GCA_024693345.1 Clostridiales bacterium | reverse complement strand
AAGCGGGCAATTAAAGGAACAGGTTCCACAGTTTGAAATCGGTGACACAGTTGTTGTCTCCAACAAGATTACAGAAGGAACACGTTCAAGAATTCAGCTCTTTGACGGAACTGTAATAGCAAGAAGAGGTTCGGGTATTTCCGAAACTTTCACAGTAAGAAAAATCTCTTACGGTGTTGGTGTTGAAAAGACATTCCCCATTCACTCACCTGCAGTAGTTAAGGTTGATGTAACCCGCCATGGTAAAGTAAGACGTGCTAAACTCTACTACATCCGTGACAGAGTCGGTAAGGCAGCCAAAGTCAAAGAAAGAATCTAAGACGACAAATTCAGACCAGTTTTTGCTGGTCTGTTTTGTTTTTTGTTGAGTATTCAACCGACTTATCGTATAATTTTAATGTGCTGTAATCAGTATGAAATTTTTGATATAAATTATTATATTGTGATAGAAGGAATGCTCAGCAATCATGGATGAGGTTATAGATTTTTCTAATTGTAAACGAGTTCATGTCACATATGGAGGCACGGATAGAAAATTCGGTGTCATATACAATGATGACGTATATATGCTAAAGTTTGCTAAAAAACATGCTAACCGCACAAACACTTCAACAAGCTATATCAATAATGCTCTTTCGGAATATATTGGCTCACATATAGCCCAGTCAATGGGCTTAACCACACACGAGACTAAACTTGGAGTATTTAATAACGAGATTGTCGTCGGCTGTAAGGATTTTCGTTTCCAGAATAGTATAGCAATAATTGAGTTTTCGGAGTACGTAAGAGCAAAATATAATTCTTTTGAAGTTAAACAATCGATAAAACTCAATCAGATATATGATACACTCAAAGATCCAAAAAGTGAAATTCCAGATACTCTTCAAAAAGAACTAATAGCAAGATACTGGGACACTTTTGTTGTTGATGCTTTGGTTGGAAATGTCAATCGCAGTACTGATGACTGGGGCTTATTAATTGAAAATGGTAAGTTAAAACTCGCTCCCGTATATGATTTTGGAAGCTGTCTATTCCCTGAGATTTCAGATGATGTTGCCGAATCATTATTAAACAATCGCACCGAGATGTTGAATAATTGTTTGTTTGTTCCGTCATCTCAGCTATCGATTATAAACAAAAAAGTTGGATATTACGACATGATGTCATCAAATTATGATAGTAACTGCACAAATGCGGTATTACGAGTGGTTCCGAAAACAGACATTGCAAAAATCAATCATATTATTGACAATACCCCGTTTATTACCGATGTTCGAAAATCGTTTTACAAGCATGTGATACGATTAAGAAATGATTTGATTCTCTCACAATCTTACACGAGATGTTGTGGCAACAATTTTGATATTGAATCAAAAGAGCATTTAACAACCAGACACATCGATTAAACAATAGTTCATAGAAGAATCATAACAAGGAGTTTGAAAACATGAAAGAGATTTACAGAAGATTTGAAAGCATCCAGAAAACTATTGAATCAAGAATCGAGAGAAGAACCCTCGACATTGATGCACAGTATTATTGTATACAAGGCGAGGGATACAAAACAGACAACAACCTCCCGAAAAATGTCAAGTGGAAAGCTCTCAAAGAGTTTTCTTCCAGATCAAAAAAGGATGATAGGCACGTATGGATTAAAGCTCATGTCACTCTGCCAAAAGACTATGTTGGAAAACCTCTTTATCTCAATATGAGGGACTATGCCCTGTCAACCGGTTCATCAGCTCCTCAGCACATAGTATATTTTGATGGAAAAATCCGTGGTTCTTTTGACAGACAGCATCACAAGATTCTTCTCAAAAAAGACGAAAAAGATTTTGATCTTTGGATTTACTGTTCATATGGAAGAAACTGCGATATCATTTCATCAAGCATATATATCACCGAATTTGATGAAAACGTAAGGGACCTTTATTACGATATTCACACCATTTTCAGGGCACTCACAAACACAACTTCCACAATGGGTGAAACTGAAGAACAGATAAATTATCTGAATAAGGCTATAAACCTCATTGATTTCAGAGATAACGGACAACAGTTTTTGGATTCAGCAAAAGCTGCTCATGAATATCTTCAGAAAGAATTCTTCGGAAAATACTGCAAACCAAGTGAATACAGAGTTCATGGATTTGGCCACTCACACATTGATGTCGCATGGCTTTGGACAATTGCACAGACAAAAGAAAAGGCTCAGAGAACATTCGCAAACATGCTCAACTATATGGAGCAGTATCCCGAGTTTATTTATCTGAGCAGTACTCCCGTGCTATATGAATTTGTGAAAAAAGAAGCACCGGAACTCTATGAAAGAATTAAGGAAAAAGTAAAAACTGGACAGTGGGAAATTGAAGGCGCAAGCTGGGTTGAGCCTGACTGTGTCTTAACTTCAGGCGAATCACTCATCAGACAATTCGTATACGGAAAAAGATTCTTCCAGAAAGAATTCGGAGTTGATGCACAAGTATCCTGGATACCAGATTCATTTGGTTTCTCGGGCATTATGCCT
>JAILLB010000095.1 GCA_024693345.1 Clostridiales bacterium | reverse complement strand
TTCTTCATAATTATGACCATTCCTTTCCGCTGCGCGGTAGGCACAAAAGGAGATTAAAACCTTTTGTTAACACACAGCATCATCTTTTTGTGTTAGAATATGCTTGAGAAACAGGTACACTACAGAGTACGTGGAGGTGAGTGGGCACAGCGTCTGCTGAACCGCATAATTATGTGTACCGATTGCTCTTTCAAGCACAAATTTGTGGGACATTGAATCCCGTAGACTTATCTTTGGAGAGACTAACTACTCGTTTTTCAGTGAGCAATCAGTCAATGCCTGTTTTCTCAATTTCAAACGAGAGGAAGGTATTATGCTTAGAATCGTTTACCCAATTTGTTGTGGTCTTGACGTTCACAAGGATTTTGTGTATGCATGCATCGCAACTACCGAAAACGGAGTTACTACATACAAAAGTCGACGCTTTTCAACCTTCACAAAGGGTCTCCGTGAGCTGTTATCTTGGCTTTTGTCACACAACTGCAAGGATGTTTGCATGGAATCAACCGGTAAATACTGGATTCCTGTTTACAATATCCTTGAATCAGACTGCAAAATTGTTTTGGCTCATCCAAAATATGTCAAAGCAATTCGCGGTAAGAAAACCGACAAGAAAGATGCAAAATGGATTGCAGACATTTTCAAACACGATCTTGTTTCCGGTAGCTTTATTCCTCCAGCAGACATTCGTCAACTTCGTGACTTAGTTCGGTACTACAAAAAACTCACCGGATTTACTGTGGGAGAAAAGAATCGTGCTCAAAACTGCTTAACTGTTTCTAATCTCAAACTTGATGGCATTTTCTCAGATGTCTTCGGAAAAGCTTCTTCCAACATCATTGGTCACATACTTGCAAATCCATCGGAGAAAATCTTTGATGTGTCAGCTTTCAAAACAAAAAACTTGAAAGCAACTGATGATGAAATCTTAGATGCTGTTGATGGAATTTTGTGCAACGAACAAGCAGATAAATTGCGAATCATTCGTGAACATATGTCCAACTTGGATTTGTGTATGGCGAACCTTCAATCCGTAATTCTTTCTACTGCCGAAAAATACACAAACCAAATCAATCTCATCTGTACTATCCCGGGATTTGACACATTATCTGCAATTTCTGTTATTGGCGAAATTGGAGTGGATATGTCGGTTTTTCCTGATTCCAAACACCTTTGTTCTTGGGCGGGTCTTACACCTATCAATGATCAAAGTGCTGGTAAAAAGAAAACTACTCGTATCAGCAGAGCTGGTGTTTACATCAAACCTTTATTGGTTCAATGTGCTCTGGCTGCTATTAAAAGTAAAACCAAACATCCGGAAATTTTTGCTCGTTATTCAGCATTAAAGAAACGCAGGGGTCACAAAAAAGCCATTATTGCCATTGCCAGAATGTTGCTCACTGCTATCTACAACATGCTTTTGAAGAACGAACCTTACAATTCCGAGCTTTATGCCCACTCTTATGACACTCTACCGGAGCATAGAACAGTTTCCGTAGAGGAGGCTATCTTCATCTTACAACGACAAGGCTTTGTAGTAACGCCCCACGCTGATTAAAGCATATCACAGATATTCTTTCTTTTAAAGCCACTTTTTTAGTGACTTATATTTTTATACCTTTTTTTCTCTAATTGAATTTGATCTTTTTTCAGACTTCTTTCCTCAGCCAATTTAATCAACTAATTCAATAACCTAGTAGGCATCTTCTTAAACAAACTACAAATAATGCACCAACCTGTATCAAAAATCATTTTTATATCGAACAAAAATCCATACTTTCTAACATAGATAAGTTCTAACTCTCTTCTTGTTGGAAGCACTTCCTCTTTGTATTTATCTAAATCACTATCTTCAAATTGATCTCCATAAATATAGTCATATAAAGCTGCGGGACCAGTCAATCCAGGTCTTACCATTTTTGCCTCATCATACTTGCCAACTCTGAAGATATTCATTTGATGTTTGGCAACTGGTCTAGGTCCAACTATCGCCATATCACCTTTCAAAATATTTATTAGTTGTGGTAATTCATCTATTTTTAATTTCCTAATAATCTTGCCGATGCAGAAAATTCTGTCTTGATCAGGTCTAAGAGATGATTCATCATCATTTTTTACAACTCTCATTGACCGAAATTTTATCATCTCAAATTCTTTGTTACCTTTTCCGACTCTTATTGATTTATAAAAAATCGGCCCAAAATCGTTTATAAGAATCCCAATTATCGTGATGAACCAAATTGGTAATGAAAGCAAAAAACCGACGAGGGATATTATGATATCCAACACTCTTTTAAAAAAATGTTTGTACATCACTGCCTCTTAAATACACATTCAAACGCTTCGGCATAATTGCACCCTGCTTGAACACCACGATAGGCCGCAAGACCTTCAATGGCTTCATCACTGCGAGGATGAGGATATGGTCTCATGACGCCTTTATATGCCCTTAAAGCTTTTAGTTTTGTATCCACACCTTCTCTTCCAATTTCTACAAAAAAGTTTGGCGTAAATCTATTAGATGATGAATCAAAGCTCCATTCTGTGGATGAAGGTACTTCCATATAAAGAAGTTCTTTTAATTCAGGTACACCAAGCTTTCTTTGAAACAACCTGCTCGCTGCTTGAGTAGCAAATGAAGTTTGCACATGATCATTATTAGTGTCGGACGGATGATGGGTAATAATTGCATCCGCTCCAAAGTCTTCAATGCAAGATTCTACAAACTTAACTAAATCCAAATGAGCGACAGTGTTCATTTTGATGTTTGGAAAATCAGCCGCATAAGATTTTGTAACACCCATAATTTTAAAAGCTTCTGCTTCATCACTAGCTAAAGTGTCTGAAATGTTAGCACGCGCGGCAGCGTGGTTTGCCATAGTGACAACAGCAACTTCATTTCCTTCTTTTATCAACTTATTGATTGTTGCACCTGCCCCTAGGACTTCATCATCGGGATGAGCAACAACTACCAGGTATTTCATTCATCGTTCTCCTTCAATAAATAAAACGGCACAGAGAATACATTAATAGCATTGACTGGTTTCATCAAATATTGGCATACCAGTTTATCAAAATCAAATGACTGACAAGTATAAACATCAAATGGTTATCGTAGTGTTTTTTTGAAAATTTAACAACACTTGTATGTTGTCACAATTTCGCTTACTTTCTTCTTTATGTCCTCATCGTTGTCATAAGCAACAAGCATAAGTTTCTGCAGTTCACGCAAGAACTCATCACTGTCAAACGGAATCGGACATCCTATGAATATCAGCTTGTTGGCTGTTGTCTTCAGTCCTTCTTCAGCCATGAGCTTTTCTTCGTAAAGCTTTTCACCCGGTCTTAAACCTGTGTATTCAATCTTTATATCCACATCCGGTGTATGTCCTGAAAGCTTGATTAAATTCCTTGCAAGGGTATCTATCTTCATCGGAGTTCCCATATCAAGGACGAAGATTTCTCCACCTTTGGCATATACACCGGCCTGCATAACAAGTGACACTGCTTCAGGTATCGTCATGAAGTACCTGATTATATCCGGATGTGTTACAGTAACAGGTCCGCCCTTTTCAATCTGCTCTTTGAATCTCGGAACAACCGAACCGTTACTTCCGAGTACATTACCAAATCTGACTGCAACAAATTCTGTTACAGGCTTTTCAGGCAATGCCGGCAAATCTTTCATGCTTCCGTCTTCGTCATTCTCGTGAATGTGAAGTTTGGGAAGCTCATTTGCCTTGCCTTCTTTAATCTTCTGAGCAAATGTCTGAATGACCATTTCACACAATCTCTTGCTTGCTCCCATTATATTCGTTGGGTTAACAGCTTTATCTGTTGAAATGAGAACAAAACGTTTGCATCCGTTTGCCATTGCTGCATATGCAGTCTTGTATGTTCCTATCGTGTTGTTCTTTATAGCCTCATTCGGGCTGTCTTCCATCAAAGGAACATGTTTATGTGCTGCTGCGTGGTACACTATATCCGGCTTGTACTCGCTGAATACCTGGTTTATTCTCTTACTATCCCTGACTGATCCAATTAAAACAACCAGATTCAGGTCCGGATATTTATCTCTCAGTTCAAGCTGAATGGCGTGTGCGTTGTTTTCGTAGATATCAAAAACGATGAGCTGTTTGGGATTGTGGGCTGCAACCTGTCTGCAGAGTTCACTTCCTATTGAGCCGCCCCCGCCTGTCACCAGAATTACCTTACCCGAGATGAATGAGTAAATCTCATCCATGTTGACCTGTATCGGTTCTCTTCCGAGTAAGTCGACAATGTCGACGTCCTTCATGGCTTTGACTGTTATCTGTTCCAGTGCCAACTGGTACATTCCGGGCAGGTTAGTGAGTTTACAACCTGTTTCCTTACAGATGTTGAGAATGTCTCTCCTCTGTTCAGCAGTAGCACTTGGTATAGCAACATAGATTTTGCTAACCTTGTACTTTTCTGCACAGGCAAGGATATCATCACGGGTACCGACTATCGGGATACCGTCTATTGACAGTCCCTGTTTCTTAGGGTCGTCGTCTATTATACATACAACTCTGTCGTTAATTTCTCTAGCTACGTGAAGGTCACGGATAAGCATCTGAGCGGCTTGTCCAGCTCCTATCATCATTACCCTGTCAGCTGTCTCATAGTCTTCTTTCTTACTGTTGCTCGACAGGAGCAGGAACATCCTGATTGAAAATCTTGAGATTGCCACCATTATCGCCTGCAATACTGCTCCGATGAAGTAGTGAGATATAGGCATGTGTGCAGACAAGATAAGGCTCAATAGAATATACAATACGAAAGTGCCTGCAGATGCTATGCAAATTCTTACCAGTTCCCTGTAACTTGCATATTTCCAGATGCTTCCGTACAGCTTACAGAAGTAGAAGATTACAATACTGAGTGCCAGATAGAAAGGCAAAATCTTCAAGAAGTTCTGCAGATACTGGCTCTCTATTTTCGAATATTGAAAATCAAATCTGATC
>JAILLB010000004.1 GCA_024693345.1 Clostridiales bacterium | reverse complement strand
AACCTTGTCGAGGAGGTTGTTTATAACGCCGATCTTGTCAGATACTTTAGCGCCGCCGAGGATGGCAACGAAAGGTCTCTGAGGATTTTCAAGGGCGTTGCCCATGATTGTGATTTCTTTCTGAATGAGGTATCCGCATACTGCAGGAAGATAATCTGCGATGCCTGCTGTTGAAGCGTGAGCTCTGTGAGCTGTTCCGAATGCATCGTTTACGAAAATGTCACCGAAAGCTGCGAGTTTCTTAGCGAGTTCAGGATCATTCTTTTCTTCGCCTTTTGTAAATCTTGTGTTTTCAAGAAGAACGATTTCGCCCGGTTTCATTGCTGCAACTTTAGCCTGTGCGTCTTCACCTACTGTATCTGTAGCAAATGTAACGATTCCGCCGAGATATTCGTTGAGTCTGTCAGCAACCGGTTTAAGAGAGAATTTCTTGACGTCGCCTTTAGCCTTTTCGATAGCAGCTGCTGTAGCAGCTTCTCTTTCTTCTTCGGGAAGCTTTTCGATAGCAGCTACTTCTTTTTTGTTGAGCTTTATTTCTTTGTCAAAAACATTGTGAGGTTTTCCGAGGTGTGAGCAAAGAACAACTTTGCATCCCTTTTCAACCATGTATTTGATTGTTGGCAGAGCCTGGACAATTCTGTTGTCGTCTGTGATGGCTCCGGATTTATCCTGTGGGACGTTGAAATCGCAACGTGCAATTATTCTTTTACCTGCGATATCGATGTCTTCGATGGACTTTTTGTTGTAATTCATATCTTTTTCCTTTCGGGGTTAAAATTTTTCACTTTTCCGATTGAGTTTATCACAAAACCGCTTCGTTTTCAATATATTTGAGGTTTACGAAGACAAAAAGGCCGTTATTTTTATCTTGCATCCTTCTGATCTTTCGTCCTTTTCTCCAAGAGCCACAATTTCAAGTTTGTGTCTGCCCTCTTTCAACTCTCGTGTGAAGAACAGATAGCCTATCCTATTGAATGTGAGACAGTAACTGTCAAAACTGTCGCGCTCAACATATTCACCATCATCTATCCTGTAGAGATATTTTCCCGACTCTTTGCAGTAGTGCATTATGATTCCGACAGACGTTCCTTCAAATTCGTATGTTATCCTCTTGCCTTTCTCTTCGGCCAGAGCATATCCCATATTCTGGTAAAAACTGTCATCATTGACATATGTGAAATCCTGGCAGTTCATATCCCTGCAGAACACCATATTTGTCTTTGGCAATACGCTGGTTTCCTTATCTGAAAGTACATTCTTAAGATAGTCTATTATTTTTTCTGCATAAACAGCATATCCGGTATCATTGGGATGTACACCTTCATTTGTGTATGTCAAAAAGTCTCCCTTGCCTGCCTGAACCCGTTTCACAAATTCTGCTCCGATGTTGACCAGGTCTATTCCGTATTTGTGTGAAAGTTTTTCGTAGTTTTCCACACTCTCAATTGTCTCCATCTTCAACAGGCGCTTGTACATTGGCTCTGTAATCGTCTCAATAAGTACAAGATCGCAATCCGGAAGGTCTTTTCTCAGATTCTGAATCATGCCTTCTTCATAAACACCGCAGTTTTCCAATACCGAGTCATTTGTACAGAATTCAATGAATACAAGGTCAGGATTCCTGCTTGTTATTTCCAGGTTCATCCTGTAAACACCGAAGTCTGAACCGGTTCCGCCGATTGAAGCGTTTATTTCGGTAATAACCTTGTCTTTGTATGTCTCTTTGAGCCATTTGGTGACAAGTGCCCTATAGCACGTCTCAGACCATTTGCTTGAGCCTGCTCCCTGTGTTATTGATCCTCCGAAATATGCGACCTTGACTTCTTTTACATTCTTATCCTGGAGTTTTGCTTTAAAGTTATCTATCACCTTTGACACCTCTCATTATGTCCTGTGTTTTCACTTCAAACGGAACTTTTATGTAGTAGAGCATCTGTACATGGGGAGTTGATGGAATTTCTTCCATGTTTTCTCCGTATATCTTGTCCACCTTTATTCTTCTGCCGAACTGCCCCGGTGTTATTATTTCAACTTCGTCGCCTGCATTCATTTTGTTCTTCTGTCTGAATCCTGCCAGACCCGTTTCCGGGTCATAAGACACAGCAGTTCCTAAATATGCTTTGTCTCTTATGTATCCCATGTCTTTTACTGTCTGGGCGTTTTCCATGGGGTTGTCAAAATAGTAGCCCGTGCCGTATTCCCTGTGGCTGACAGATTCCAGCTCTTCTGACCATCTCGGGTCGAGTTTGTAATCTTTTCCCTCTTTAAGATATCCGTCAATTGCCGCTCTGTAGGCGTTTGTGACTACTGCTGTGTAGTACACACTCTTCATTCTTCCTTCAATTTTAAATGAAGAAATGCCAGCTTCAACAAGCTCCGGTACATGTTCGAGCATCTTCATGTCTTTGGAGCTCATTATGAAGGTGCCGTCGGGTGTTTCTTCTATAGGAAGACCAGTTTCAGGTCTTTTTTCTTCCGTTATTACATAATTCCATCTGCACGGCTGGGCACATGCTCCGAGGTTCCCGTCTCTGCCTGTCAGGTAATTGGACAAAAGGCATCTGCCTGAAAAAGAAACGCACATTGATCCGTGAACAAATGTCTCTATATCCAGGTCTTTCGGTATCTGTCTTCTCATGTCCACAATTTCTTCAAGACTCAGTTCCCTTGCAAGAACAACTCTCTTTGCCCCTTGCTTGTACCAGTAATTGGCATCAGCTGCACTTACTACTCCCGCCTGAGTCGAAATGTGAATTTCGCATTCTGGCCAGATTTCCTTAGTCAGAGCAAACACGCCTACATCTGCTATTATGAGGGCATCCGCCTTTATGTCTTTCAGAGTCTGTATATATTTTCGAAGATCATCATACATATATGTTCTCGGAAGAACATTTACGGTTACATATATCTTTTTGCCGAGCGTGTGGGCATATTCCACAGCGGACCCTAGTTCTTCATCAGTGAAGTTCTCGGCTGCGGAGCGCATGCCGAATGTCTTGCCCGCAAGGTATACGGCGTCAGCACCGTATCTGAATGCGGCCATCATCTTCTCATAATTACCGGCAGGTGACAGCAGTTCAACCATTTAAACATCTCCTAAAACAAACAAATTATTGCACCTATTGCAAATACTCCGACATCGACTAAAAACGGCTTTGTGGTAAATACCGCTTTCCATATATATTTTGGATCACCGACCTGTTCCTCTTCAGTCAGACTGAACTTCTTTCCCATCTCTTTGTATCTGGACTCCAAAATTGAAAACAAAATAAATGCCATGAGAAGCAGTACAGATATTGTGATCAGCCAGAACAAAAATTTTCCGTCCGGGTTAGACGACAGCGACCACATGTATTTTTCACCGAAAACAAAATACAAATTGCACAATAGGTGAGAAATGAAGGGCCAGAAGAACGAACCGGATATATATGCAAGATACGTCCAGAGCAAGGAAGAGATGAAGTGCACAAAGAATTCCTGAAAACTCAGGTGCATCATTGAGTACAGAAGCGACGTCATGACTATTGAGCACAAAACCCCTGCACTTTTGTATTCAGTATATACAATTCCCCTGAACAGAAATTCTTTTCCGAGTGCGGGAACGAGCACAAAGGCAGCCATCACAAAGCACCAGTCTGAAAAAGAATTCAATGTTACATCAAACTGCGCCTTGTAGAAACTGAACATGAAGTAGTCTCTGTAGGGCAGGAATATGACGAACTTGAGAATGACTGAGAGCAATATGACCATAACCGTCACAACAAGCGTGATTCCGATGTTCTTTATACTGCTCGGCCTGTGATTAAGCTTAGATAAAAGCGAGCTTCCTCTTATGCTCATATATATAGCCGCCGATGCTCCGTATAAAAATACCTGCAGAGCTATTACGGCGGCGTAGGACGCTGTCAAATTAGCTGCGTTACCGAAATTGAATACCACAAAGGCTATTGAGATTACGGTAACGAGCAATACCAGCGCGGACGGGCCGAAATAACTAGTGCCGTCCTTATTTCTTGGCATATATTCCCCTTTCGGTTATGAGAACATCTACAGCAGAATCGAATTTTCCGTGAGGTGCTTCGTTTACGATGAAGTCGTAATAGCCGACACCCACCTTTATTCCGTTGAATCCGGAGAGATATCTGTCGTAATATCCGCCTCCGTACCCTATTCTGTATCCCTTTTTGTCAAAGAGAATTGCCGGAATAATGCAGATTACTTTGCTGCTGATCCTGTCTTCCTGAACAAATTCCGGACATTCAGCTTTTGGTTCTTTCAGTCCGAAAACACTGTCTTCGAGCTGGTCAAGTGAAGTTATATACCTGAATGTCATGGTCCTGTTTTTGGTGTTGCACTTGGGACATGCAAGCTTTTTGCCGTCGCCGAGAGCCGCCTTTACAACATTCAGTATGTTTACTTCTTCGGATTTCGGAATGTACGTCAGGACAACTTCAGCATTCTTGTATGTCTGGGAATTGATGACTTTTTCCGAAACGAGATTGTCCAGCCTCTCTTTTTCACCGGGATCCAGGTCTTTTCTCTTCTGTCTGTATTCTTCTCTTAAATCACTTTTTGCTTTTTTTAAATCTATCATTTGCTTACAACTTTTTTTGCCAGATCTTCCTGAACTCTTTTTCCGTAAAGTGCTCCGACAAGAGCAAGACCGAATTCAACAGACACGCCTACTCCGGATGCAGTTATGATGTTTCCGTCAACAACTACTTTTTTGTCTGTCGGGATGTGGCCTTTCATGCCCGGTTCCATACCGGGGTAACATGTGGCCTTTTTCTTTTCGAGAATGTTTCTCGAGCCTAGTACTATTGAAGGAGCGGCACAGATTGCACCGATTAATTTGTCTTCTTTTACGGCTCTTGACACATATGCATCTACTTCTTTTGACTGGTCAAGATAATTAGTACCGGGGATGCCGCCAGGAAGGACTATCATATCAAAATCTTTTTCTGTTCCCAGTTCTGACAGAGCTATATCCGTGTTGACGCTTATTCCGTGTGAACTTACCTGAGTCTTTGCTCTCACGCCGACAACAGTAACGTCAGCTCCTGCTCTTCTGAGCATGTCTACCGGTGCCAGTGCTTCCACTTCTTCACATCCGTCTGCGAAAAAAACAATTACTTTCTTTGCCATATTGTTTACCCGTTATTTACGTCGAGAAGATATGTTACTTCTTTTTCGACCTGTTCATGAATGCTCTCAGGTGAAAGAGGCTCTTTACCTTTGAAGCAGGTAATTCTCTTCCAGCCGTGGTTGTCTGCAGTGTATTTGGCTGCATTGTAGCATCTGTTGATGTAGTCAGGATCCACTTCGTGGATGTCTCTCTTCTGACCTGTCTTTTCACTTCTGCTCTTGACGAGTCTCTGTGAAATCTCGGGTTTCATCTCGAGGAATATGACAAGATCCGGTTTCGGAATACCCATCTTTACGTATTCGAAATCGAAGAGCCAGCTCAGAAACGGTTCCCAGTAGTTGTGGTCGAGTTTTGCGAGCTGATGGACTGCATTCGCTGTTGTGTATCTGTCGGCGATGATGATGCTGTCCTTTTCTTCATAAAAGTCTTTCCAGTTCATCATGTAGTCAGCATATCTGTCTACAGCGTAGAAAGTTGAAGAAGCATATGCGTTTACATCGTCAGGATTCTTTCCGAAATCTCCTCTGAGATACATCCTGACAAGACTTGAACTCTCGCTCTCATATTTAGGGAAGGAAATGAGTCTTACGTTTCTGCCCTGCTCCTCGAGGGTGTGCAGAAGCATCTCACACTGCGTGTGCTTTCCTGAACCGTCAAGACCGTCAATTGCAATCAGTTTTCCCATTACTCCTCGTCCTCACTTTCTTCACTGTTGTCTCTGTTCATCTTCATTTCATAATACTCTTCTTTTGAAATGAGAATCTGTCTCGGTTTCTGGCCATCCGGAGGACCTACAATCCCTCTCTCCTCCATGATGTCTATGAGCTTGGCTGCTCTTCCGAATCCGAGTGAAAGTTTTCTCTGGAGAAGCGATGTTGAAATCTTGTCTGCTTCAAACGCGACTTCAATCGCCTTGTCCAGCATTATATCTTCTTCTTTGCTCGATGAGCCCGACTGAACATTTGCACCGGAAGCATTTCCTTTTGCATTATTGTCGCTCATCTCTGCGTTCTTATTGATCTGAGACATGATCTGATCATCAGTCTGAACAGTTCTCTGTGACTTGATGAATTCAACCACTTTGACTACTTCGTCGTTGGATACAAATGAGCCCTGGATTCTTATGGGCTTCATTGCGCCGACGGGCAAAAACAGCATGTCGCCCTGTCCGAGAAGCTTTTCTGCACCAGCTCTGTCGAGAATTGTTCTGGAGTCGACGTTTGATGCGACTTTACATGCAATTCTTGACGGGATGTTAGCTTTGATCAGACCTGTAACAACATCAACGCTAGGTCTCTGTGTACCGATGACAAGGTGCATACCTGCAGCTCTTGCCTTCTGTGCTATACGGCAGATGTAGCTTTCAACTTCTTTGCCTGCCGTCTGCATGAGGTCGGCAAGCTCATCTATGATGATGACGATTCTCGGCAAGTATTCCTTGGTCGGGTCGCCTATGACTGCATTGTGGTATTCGTCAAGGTTTCTGACCTTTGTAGCTTCGAGTATTTCAAAACGTCTGTCCATTTCCTGGGTAGCCCAGTGGAGTGCGCCTGCTGCCTTTTTAGGATCCGATATAACCGGAACAAGCAGGTGAGGCATCTCTTTATACATACTGAATTCAACCTTCTTCGGGTCGATGAGTATGAGCTTGACTTCTTCAGGTTTGGACTTGTACAGGATGCTTATGATGAAGCTGTTGATGCATACGGATTTACCCATGCCTGTAGCACCGGCTACGAGCAGGTGAGGCATCTTGGCAATGTCGAGATATCTCTTCTTACCGGCAACGTCCATTCCGACTGAGCTCCACACAAGGCTCGATGCGTTTCTGAATTCGTCATCGTCTATTAAATCTCTCAAGTAGACGATTGCCTTCTTCTTGTTAGGCACTTCAATGCCGATGGCGCTCTTTCCTTCGACGACACCTTCTATGATGATGCCCTGTGTGGCAAGAGCATATGCAAGTTCGTCAGCCAGAGTTGCAATCTTGTTGACTCTAGTTCCTTCTTCGAGAGCCACTTCGTATCTAGTGATGGCAGGTCCTCTTGAGAAACCTACGACTTTAACATTTACTCCGTAAACAGCGAGAGTTGACTCGAGTTTTTCGGCAACATATTTTACTTCTTCTTCGGCAGAATTCTTTGATTCTGCGTTGAATTTGGATTCGAGGAGGTCGACCGGAGGATACTGGTATTCGTCCTTTTCTCTCTTGAACGGCAATTCTTCTATGTCTTCAATCTTGTTCTGCTTTTCTGTTCCCTTTTTCTTCGGAACCTTCAGTTCAGCTTCAGCCTCTTTTATGTCTGTCTCCGAGGTATCCGGTTTAGGTCTGTTTGCAAAAGATTTCTTTATTTCACTGTTTTCAGGCTGATCAAAAATCTTGGACAGATCCGTGTATGTCTGCTCGCTTGTGTCTTCGACCGGTACAACTTCGAGTGTCTCAATCTTTTTGCTCTTGTTGTCCTGGCTGTAGTCAGGAACATATACTTCCGAACCTGAACGCTTGGGCTGCTTTGGAGAATTCTTTTCTTCAATAAACAGATCTTCGTCTATGTCTGCTCTGTTGTTTCTGCCCTGACTTGATTCCATTTCAGCTTTCTTAGCTGCATTCTTTCTTATCTGTTCGTTCTTTGCGCTCTCTTTAATTTTTTCTCTTTCGACTCTCTTTTCCTGAGATCTGATCATATAGAACTTGATTCTGTCAGCAATCTTGGATGGAGTTATGTCAAGGAACAGTATTACAAGAACAACAAGTGCAATTACGGAGAATATGATGACGCCGGCAGGTCCGATGAGTTTGTTTAACAGCTGAGCAGCACCACCACCTATGCCGCCTCCGCTTGCCAGATTCTTACCCGATTCGAAAAGTTCACTCCATGTGAAATCATTCTTTGTTCCGTGAACAACTGTGTGGATGAACATCGAAGAGATGAGAACCATGACAACAGTATATGCCCACTTGTAGTAGTGGGATCTGTTCTGTACATTTCTCTTGTGCATGATGGCATGCAGAAGCAGGAACACCGGAATCAGGAATGCTGCTCCTCCGATTGTTCCGTATGAAATATGCTGGAACCACACGCCGAACGCACCTGCAACCTGCGGGGCAACGTAGCAGATGAAAATGAAGAGGGCGAGTGCAGCCAGAAGAACAGAAACGAGTACAATTGAAGTACCCGAAGACTGTTTCTTCGGTTTTTCTTTAGCTGTATTCTGTTTTTCTCTTGTGTAATCCTCTTCTTTGTACTGTGGATTATCTTTCAGTTTCTTGTTAGCCAAAGTTTTCCTCCGTGAAAATGTATATATGTGAATGTTGAATACTTATATTAAGTTTAATCAGTTTATTATATCATACGGGATAAAATAAAAGCAATAAAATAAGGTTTATTCATTTAAGACTTTTCATTTAATGACAAATGAGAGGCCAGAGCCTCTCATTCTCGTGAATATTCCAAATCTTATTAGTGTCTGTCCTGACCCTGTGACTTAATTGATGTGTTCGACTTGATAAAGACTTTGAACTCATCTGCCGAAATAGGTCTTGCAAAGTAGTAACCCTGAATAACATCGACACCGAGTGACTTGATATAGTCGAACTGAACCGATGTTTCAACACCTTCCTGAACGACAAGCATGTTGAACTTCTTGGCCAAATCAACTACTGTTCTGGCAAGCACTTCGTCACGCTTCCTGTCGACACCTTCTTTAAGGAACATGATATCCATCTTGAGTTCGTCCATAGGAACGTTCTTCAAAATGTTGAATGATGAATAACCTGAACCGAAGTCGTCAAGTGAACACTTGATTCCGTTTGCGTGGAGCTGTTCAACCAGGTTTTCGATTACGTCGTAGTTCTCAATAGCAAATGACTCCGTAAACTCTATGCACAGAAGTCCGTTCGGAACACCGTATTTCTTTTTGTTTCTTACGTAGAAATCCAAAAAGTCCTGTTCTATCGCAGTAACACGTGATACGTTTACCGAAATAGGAACAATAGGTTCACCTTTATCTATACATGACTTTATGAACTCACATACCTGAATATATACGTTGTGGTCGAGTTTTTTAATGAATCCGTTCTTTTCAAACAGTTCGATGAACTCGAACGGGAACGTATAGATATTCTTTTCTTTGTTGTACCATCTTACCAGAGCTTCTGCGCTGTGAACTTTATCCGAGTTGTAGCTGTACTTCGGCTGGAAGAACGGAACGAATTCTCCGTTTGCAAGAGCCGCTTCCATCTTTGACTCGATTTCAGCATCGTGTTTGAGTTTTTTATCTGTGTTCTGAGTATAGATGGCCATGTCGCCGAGTTTTTTGATTGTACGGAACGCAATCTTGGCATTTTCCATCATTACGGTTGCATGAGGTCTTCCTGTATTTGTCGTCAGACATACACCGGTACCGATTGCAAGAACAAGATCAGTTCCTTCGAGTGCCTCGGCCTTGCCAGCCATCATCGAGAATACCTGGATTACACTGCGGAGGTTCTTTTCGTTAACAAACTCTCTTATAACATAGAATCTTCCCTGCTGGTCGTATCCGTAATATCCGTTTTCAGCAGCAAGGTTTTTAGCCAGTCCCGCTATGTGCTTTAACAGGCTGTTTGTCCTGTCTCCGCCGAGTTTATCCGACATGAACTGGAACTGTGCTATTTCAAGATAAATAACCGCAAATTCCGTTGTCCTCATTGACTGAAGAATCTTTTCTGCTTCATCAAAGAATTTCTTTCCGTTAGGACATCCGAGTTCAACATATGTCGTAAGCATGAGCTCTGTCTGCTGCTGTCTTACTTTGTTCATTCTCAATACGAGGACGATACATATGAAGAGGAATATTATGGCGATGATTGAAATAACGAGGATTTCAACAATGAATGAGTACTCAGCAGAAACGAGTACCGTTCTGGGAGATACTCCTATAAGGGTGTATGTTTTATCTGATACGGAAAGGACGTAACTAGAAATTACATACGGTCCTTCCTTGAACTCTATTTCAGTATTGCTTATTGAGTTGTTTGTAATGTTTGAGTAAAGCTTAGAATAAACAGTTGAATCCGCAATCCTGTTTTCCATCGCTTCAAAGAAGTTCGTTCCGATGGAAAAATCTGAATTGTTGTAGTGAGCGGAAAGCAGTTTTCCGCCGTTCGTTTCAATAACTGCTATGAATGAGTAGTCTTTTGTTATTATGGAAGCCAAATCCAATACTTCGGATCTTCTTATAACCGAACCTATTCCGTCAATTACCTGACTTCCCTTTACAGGGACATAGAAAGCAACACAGATTTCGTTGTACAGTCTGTCTCTGAATATGATTGTACATGACCTTGTCTGTGATTTTGATGCTTCTATAAGAGGCTGGTAATCTTCGTCTCCCGATACAATAATGACCTGTTCACCGTCGGCTGCATATACATCGCTTCCGCAGAAATATCTGAGGTTTCCAAAGTAATCTACTCCGATGTATGAGGACACTATTTCCTTGACTGTTTCTTCGTCTTTTGCACCTTCCAGTCTTCTCGCCACTTCGTAAAGGTTTTCGTAGTGGTGTTCAAAGAAGGTGTCTACTTTGTATCCCATGTCTATAATGCGGGATTCCGCATTGACTATGGCCGCATCTTCAAGGAACGGCTCAAGTCCGACAAATGTATACATAACGGAAACAACAAGGAGGAACGTGATTATAAAGATAACAACTTTAAGGGCGAGAGGTACTCCGCCCGTAACGTTGGTATTTTCCTTGGTCTTTTTCTCTTTTTTACTCATTGTCAGGTTTCGTTGTGTCACTGCCCGCAGAACTTTCTTCCTGTTTCTTCTGTTCTTCGGCGCGTGCCTTTTCTTCTAAGTATTTTTGAATGTCTTCTTCTGTTATTGTTATTTTGGGCTGTTCTTCGTTTTCTTTTACTTCTTTTTTGTCTTTTTCTTCTTCGTCGTCATCTTTTCCTCGCAGCATTGTAATCGCCATCCAGATGCAGACAATTGCCACTGCTGCTAAGATTATGACAACAACTGTTCCGTTGCCTCCGAAGGCTCCGGAAAGAACTGACACAAGTGCCAGTCTGGTCTGGAATACACCTATGAGAGCATCTTCGCTCGGCGGATATTTATCTTCAACTAAGTTGTTATCTCCCTTTGTCTGGAAGATGAGCTTTCCGTCCTCACCGGTCTTGATTCCAATAACTCTGTGAGTATTGGGCATTCCGTATATGGTCGGGTCGTCCGAGTAGAAAGTGATGATGTCACCAACTTTTACGTCTTTCGGATCAGTCTTTTTAACCACTATATATGAACCCGTCGGGAGAGTTGTTTCCATACTTCCCGATGAGATTCTCAGAACGGAATAACCTAAAACTGACGGAACTTTGTTATTAAATTTTGCTATGAGAGTCATGACTATGATGACGACAAGAATTGCCATCAAAATGTAGGACAATATAGTAAATATTTTGGAAAAGATTCCCGGTTTTTTCTTTGTCATAGATTTTTATTCCTTATATTATTTTCCTTCTTCGATTGCTTTCTTAAGATCCATTGCTACTTTCTTCTTAAGCTTTCTAGGAAGATTAACGTACTTGTCTCTAGTATAACCAGTGAGTCGTTCGAGTTCCTGTTCTTCGACTTCGATTTCACCGACTCTGACCATTTTTTCTTTTTCAGCTCTGAGTTCAGTCTCTTCTTCAGCTTTGAGACGAGCTTCTTCCTCAGCTTTGAGTCTAGCCTCTTCTTCGGCTTTAAGTCTAGCCTCTTCTTCAGCTTTGAGGCGAGCCTCTTCTTCGGCTTTAAGTCTGGCTTCTTCTTCAGCCTTAAGTCTAGCTTCCTCTTCTGCTTTAAGTCTGGCCTCTTCTTCAGCCTTGATTCTTGCTTCTTCTTCAGCCTTAAGTCTAGCTTCCTCTTCTGCTTTGAGTCTTGCCTCCTCTTCAGCTTTGAGTTTAGCTTCTTCCTCAGCCTTAATTCTTGCCTCTTCTTCGGCTTTGAGTCTTGCCTCCTCTTCAGCTTTGAGTTTAGCTTCTTCCTCAGCCTTGATTCTGGCCTCTTCTTCAGCTTTGAGTCTAGCTTCTTCTTCGGCTTTGATTCTAGCTTCTTCTTCGGCTTTAAGTCTGGCTTCCTCTTCAGCTTTAAGACGAGCTTCTTCCTCAGCCTTGATTCTAGCCTCTTCTTCAGCTTTAAGACGAGCTTCTTCCTCAGCCTTGATTCTAGCCTCTTCTTCAGCTTTGAGTCTTGCTTCCTCTTCTGCTTTGAGACGAGCTTCTTCCTCAGCCTTGATTCTGGCCTCTTCCTCAGCTTTGAGTCTGGCCTCTTCTTCAGCTTTAAGACGAGCTTCCTCTTCAGCCTTGCGTTTAGCTTCTTCCTCAGCTTTGAGTCTTGCTTCTTCTTCAGCTTTACGTTTAGCTTCTTCTTCAGCTTTGAGTCTTGCTTCCTCTTCAGCTTTGAGTCTTGCTTCCTCTTCAGCTTTGCGCTTAGCTTCTTCCTCAGCCCTGATTCTGGCCTCTTCTTCAGCCTTTTCTCTTGCTTCTTTTTCAGCTCTGAGTCTGGCTTCTTCGAGTTCTCTGCGTCTTGCTTCGTGTTCGGCCTTTTCTCTTGCTGCGTCTTCTTCTTTCTTTCTTATAGCTTCCTGTTCTATGCGGTCTTTCTCTTCCGCATCTCTTCTCGCTGCTTCCTGTCTTGCAACACCGACAACAATAGATTCGACAGAAAGTTTTCTCTGTTTTCTCTCTTCTTCTTCTGCAGCGGCTTCTGCGGCTCTTCTCTCTGCTTCTTCCTTGATAAGTCTTGTCTCTTCTTCGGCTTTGAGACGAGCTTCCTCTTCGGCCTGTCTGCGGGCTTCTGCCTCTGCTCTGGCTTTTTCTTCTTCTTCTTTTCTGATCTTCTCGATATTTGCCTGGTAAGCGATGAGTGCTTCTTCTTCGAGTTTCTTTCTTGCCTCTTCTTCTTTTCTCTTTGCAAGCTCGAGTGCTTGTGCCTCTTCTTCCAGAGAACGCTTGATTGCGTCTTCCTGGGCAGTAATGTCTTTCTCTATATGGTTATCTGCAAGAATTGCTATTCTCAGTGCTTCCTGGATAGCCTTTTCTGCAGGAGTGAGTCTTCTCCTCTTATTGGCTTCACTCGGAGGTACCATTTTCTTCTTCTCGTAGTCATATACGGAGAACAAATCGTCTTCGTCATGAAGTTGTTCATTCAGGTCAGGCTGAGATTCCTGGCCGCCCTCTTCATTGAATATACGGCCTCTCTCATCTCTGTCAACAAAGTGAGAATAGAAGCTCTGATACTGCAGCGATACTACGTCATAGAATTCGCTTATATAGTTCTCATAAGGAAGTTCCGTGAAGTTTTTGCTGATAAGTGTAACACCGCTCTTCTCGTCGCCTACGATGTATTCCCAGAGAGTAAGGCATTCTCTCAAGTCTTTATTCTTCAAAAGAGCATTTGTCCTGATGACAGGAGGTCTTACAAAGTTTTTGCCGAGAACTCTGCCGAAATCTGAACTTACGTAACTGAGCAGCAGGTGATAAATTCTTTCAACTCTGGCGTAGTTTTCTTTGAAACGGATGTTTGCTTTTCTCTGCTCTTCAGTCTCTTCGTCGGATTTGCTCAGAGGTGCGTTGGTTTCAATCTTGAGGTCTATTGTTCCTTTTGTATCTTCATCTACAAAAGTGGTTTTGAAATCGAATGTGATGTTCTGTGAAATACCGCTTCTGCCTCTCAGGGCAACATATCTTACTTCAACAAACGCTATGAGTCTGTTTAAAAGAGTGTTTATGAACTTGTTCTCATAAGTCAGCATCGTCTCGTTGTGGTAAACGTTTAAAAGTTTAGATGGTGTGACTTTATCATCCTCAATTTTCATTATGAGGTTGGTGTGCTGAGCCAGGTGCTTAACTGACTTGTCGCTGATCTTTTTTGAGAGTTCAACAGGCAGTATTTCTTCTTCGTCTTCAATTGCTCTTCCCGGATTACGAATTGCTGTGTCCAGGTGAGGAATTGTGTGCTCAATTATATCTATCCACTCAGTATCAATGAGCATGTCAATAATCTGACGCTTCAGTGAAGCCTCAGATGCTGACTCGGATATTATTTTTCTTACATTTGAATAAGGGATATAGTAGTCGTCAAGTTTTTTGACAAAAGAAGACGTTTCATTGCGAAAATCTTCGTAAGAATAAGTCTTCTCAATATCTTCTGACATGAAACGCCTCCGTGTAGTTTAATTAAATTAGAATGTCTTCTGCAATCTTTCAAGGAATGCTATGGATGACTCCATTGTTCTGTTGCCGAACAGTGCGTTCAGGTAGTTGATAAGTCCCTTGATTTCATCTCTGATGAGTGAGAGGTTCAAGCTTTCAAACTTTCTGAACACCTTGGTAGCCAGGATGTGGTCGATTCCTTCGAGAACCGTACCGCCGCATGCTACGTAAACAGGAACGAATATCTTGAGCTGTTTCAGAATACGGTTACCGAAAGCAACTCTGAATTTCTTGATGACGTAGTCGTCAAGATTAGCGATGGCATCGAGGTATTTCTGATCGAGCTGATTTTCTTTCAAAGCTGTGTTGTAAAGCTTCTCAACGTATGAGTAGCTTACCTGTCTCGGTTCTACTTCAGGACACTCAAACGGAACACCGATTGTATCAATGTTGATTGTAATGGCACGGTCGTAAACCTTATCTGAAACTGAGAATGTTGAGTCGTCGTTGTTAGCTGTTCCGACATACCATACATTCTGCGGAATGAGCAGGCTGCCATTGTCCAAGTGTTTCGGGTCGTTTTCCCATGATGAAGGAACAATTTCGATCTTCCACTCTGACGGATCAGGCATTTCCATGATTGACAGCATCTCGGCGAAATAGTACTCGACACGCGCGATGTTCATTTCGTCCAGGATGACGATGTTGATGTCGTCGTTATATGATGATTCATAAACTCTCTTGAGAGTTTCTGTTTCGTTGAACTTCTTTGAGAATTCGTTGAAGTATCCGAACATTTCGGATCTGTCACGCCATGACGGCTGAACAGATACTATTGTTGCATCGTTCTTAAAGAACTTACCCATTGAGTACGGGAGTGATGTTTTACCTGTACCTGAAATACCCTGGAGAATAATGAGCTTGGTGGAAGCAAATCCTGCAAACATGAGCCTGATTGTCTTTGCTTCATAGAACAGGTGCATCTTCGAACATGCAAAGTTTCTGAAGTTGTCGCAGAGCTCTTCCAGTGTGAAGTCGTTCTTGTAATTCGGAGCCATGAAGTATTCGTACTTCTTGTCCACTTCATCAAGTCTAGCAAAACGTACGGGATGGAGTTCTTCTTCGACCTGCTTTTCTTCGTCTTCGTCGATTTCTCCGTTGTCTTCCCTGATTGCCTGCTCGTCTGACTCCTGGTAAATCCTGTTAAGGTCTTCAACAGATACAGTCGACTGCCCCAGTTTGAGAGCCATGATTCTCTCTCTTTCTGCAGTAAGTCTCTGTACGTCTCTGTGCATGTCAGCAAGTTCCTGCAAAAGGTCTTCAGTACCCAGAGCTGTGTGTCTTGTGCTTATGGCCTTTCTGATGGCGAGGACAATGAGGTAGATGATTGCCGCCCAGATGCCGTATACCACGATGAATGCCAGAATCGAGAACACCCAGTCAATAAAGGTAAATTGGTCCTTGTATGTATTAAATTGAGATATGTAGCCCGGTATGTTGAATATGGCCACCAATCCATTAAACAGTCCTGAAAGCATTGACCATAGGCCGTTTATCATTTTCGTCATGAAGGCGAAAAACCAGTTAAGAAAACCGTCCATTCT
>JAILLB010000111.1 GCA_024693345.1 Clostridiales bacterium | reverse complement strand
CGAATGCTTAGGTTTTATGTTGATCATTTCAACATGATACATTTACGTAATTTCCTCCTTTCTTTGTGAATTTCAGGTTACTTATATTTTACAAAGAGTAAGGAAAACATTCAACAAATTCACGTGAGAAAAGAGATAATTAATACATTTAAATTTGGTTGCCTTTCATCCCATGACTTAAGTCACGGGTGTTCCCGGCAAGCATAAAAAGAAAATCGGGCAACTTTCATTGCCCGATTAACTGGTCTGAGTGACTGGACTTGAACCAGCGGCCTCTACCACCCCAAGAGATTAAATTTGCATTCAAACATGATAATTTATGCATGCTTGATTATCTTTTGTGATTCTAATATAATCATAATAGAGTCAAACTCGATGAAAGAAGTTAAAAATGGATAATAGGTATATAACAATTGATGGTGGGACAACCAATACTAGATTTAGTTATGTTGAAAATGGCAAAATTCTTGAAACAATAAAGGTAAAATGTGGTTCAAATCCAAAAGAAAGTTCTATGCTTTATGATGTTTGTAAAGCGAACATTGCAAACCTAACACAAAAATACGGAACACCTTTATGTATAATAGGATGTGGCATGATTACATCAGAATATGGATTAAAAAATATTCCTCATATCATTGCTCCAGCTGGTGTAAGTGATTTCCACGATGGAATGGAAAAAATATACATATATTCAATTTCAAATCTTCCAATTTATTTGATTCCAGGTTTGAAAATAGGTGGAGATGATTTCTTAAAAGTCAATATCATGCGTGGGGAAGAAACTGAAATTATTGGGCTATGTGAAACACTTAACAGTGACACAATATATGTCCTTCCAGGATCTCACTCCAAACTAATTCAAATTAACGATAATGGAAAAATATGCTATATTCGTTCATTCATGACAGGTGAAATGAGAGCTTCTTTATCACAATATACTATTTTATCAGGAAGCCTTGATTCTGATGAAACAATCAATGAAGAATATTTAAAACTAGGATTTGAGTTTACAAAGACCAATGGAATAAACGAATCACTACTTAAAGTTCGAACAATGGATATACTCTTCCATAAGACAAAAAGTAAGATATATAGTTTTTTTATGGGATGTATACTCGAAGCTGAAGTTAGTGAGATAGTAAAGGCAAAAGAAAACATAGTTATCATAGGTGGACAAAAGAAATTAAAGGAAATAACGAGCGAGCTCGTTAATATATACTCTGACAAAAAAGTTATATCACTTCCAGATGAAATATGTAATGATGCAAGCATATATGGAATGATTAAAATATTTGAGTATAAATTATAAGGAAAAGCGTATGGATAAGCAAAAGTTAATAAATGAATTAGTGGACAACAAAATAGTCACTATTATACGTGGTCTTGATAAAGAAAAAATATTTAACACAGTTGAAGCTTTAGCAAAAGGAAGAATTAAGTTTTGTGAAATAACATTTTCTCAACTTGGTTCTCCAAGCGATGAAGAAACTGGTGAAATCTTATATGAGTTATCAAAAAGATATGATGGCAAAGTTCATATAGGAGCTGGCACTGTTCTTAATACAAGACAAGTAGAAATTGCAAAAGAAGCTGGTGCAAAATATATTATCTCGCCTGACACAAACGAGACAGTAGTAAGAAGAACCCTTGAACTAGGCATGGTTTCAATTCCGGGAGCTTTTACACCAACTGAAATATCTCACGCGCATAATTTAGGTGCCGATTTAGTTAAAGTTTTTCCATGTGATCTTTTGCCAACAGAATATTTCAAAGCTGTTTCTGCTCCCCTGCCAAAAGTAAAACTCATGGCAACTGGTGGACTCAATATTCACAATATCAAGAGTTATTTAAACTCAGGTGTTGCATGTTGCGGAATAGGATCCGGGATAGTTAATAAGAGGATAATAAGCGAAGGTAGATATGATGATATAACAGATTTAGCAAAATCTTTTGTATACACAATAATGGATTAAACACGAGAATAATGGCAAAAAAGAAAAGGTGCTACTGAGATAACATCAGTAGCACCACGCCATTTTTAAATAATTATTCCGGTTTTGTCTCAAGCTTTAACGGATAATCCGCGATGTGTTTGAGTTTGAATCCATTCTTTTTATATTCCTCATAATCGAATGCTTCGAGCTCATCTATGGCAAGTTTGTGGAACTCATAGAAATTATGCCACCACTCGTATCCCGAACCGAGTTCAGCTCCGAGGTATGCATCAGCTATATCGCATCCCATTTGAGGTGCAACGTAGAATGCACCCATAGCAAGGACATTTACTCCGTTTCCGGTAATTGCACGAAGTGCTGCTGGTACGCTTTCAACAACACCAGCATGAACATGTGGACATTTGCTTGCTGCAATATGTATTCCCATTCCGGTTCCGCAGAAGAGAAGAGCTCTCTCGAAGTTGCCTTCGGAAATCTGTGCTCCAACGCGAAGACCTACGCGGTGGAACATGTTTTCGGTATCATCTGAATTTGGATCTGTAACACCCATATCTGTTACTTTCCAGCCTTTTTCCTTAAGGTGCGCGACAACTGCTTCCTTCAATGGATAGCCAGCAAAATCTGCTCCGACAAGTATGTATTTGTCTTTTATTGTTTTCATTTTATATGTCCTCCTCTTTCGTTCTGTTTGCTGGTTTTTATTATATCATTACAGAAGGCCACTTGTCGATAGAGCAAAATCTTCCCTACAGTCTCCCTGCAAGATGGCAGACTGCGATAACAGGAAATGTATTAAAAATGAAATAGAAAGAAGAAGGGAAAAGATATGAAAAAATACGAAGTAAAAAATCACGCACCGAGTTATCTTCCGGATGGATACGAATTTGAACTCGATTGGTCTGATGAATTTGATGGAAACGAATTGGATACGAGCAAATGGGATTACAGGCTCTGCATGATGGGAAAAAGACATCCTTCGTGGACTGACAAAGGTGTCAAAGTTGAAAACGGATGTGCAGTCTTTTCCATTTTCGAGGAAGACGGAGAAGTTGTCTGTTCCCAGCTTCAGACAGGATACAATTTCATGGATGAACCGGTCAAAGAGACGAAATGCGGCAGCGCCTACCTTCAGTGGCCAATCGGAAAACTGCGCGAAAACAAATATACATGGAAATACGGATATTTTGAATGTCGCTGCAGACTTCAGAAAATGAAGGGTTGGTGGAGTGCATTCTGGATGCAATCACCGATTATCGGAGCCAGCCTAGATCCCAAACTGACCGGAAGCGAAGTAGATATTATGGAGTCATTCTCACCGGGCAATGTCCTGCATCACAATGTTTTCACAGGTGGCTACGGACAGGATTTGGTTAGTGCCAAAGTAGGCGGTGAAGATGTCGACGTCAACGAGTTCCACACTTTCGGTCTGCTCTGGACTGAAAATGAGTACGTTTTCTATGTAGACGGAAAAGAAGACGGAAGGGTTGATAAATACGTGTCAGCAACACCGGAATTTCTTCTGATTTCAACTGAGACACTTGGCTACAGAAAAGAAGACCATCGTCCGATGAGTGAAGCTTTCGAGGCAGCAAAGGCAGGAGATAATTTCCTCGTAGACCACGTAAGGGTGTTCAAGTTCAAATAATTAATAGGTGAAATATGGGACTGATTATTTTCAACAAAATAAAATCATTTGAGATAGTAACACTTCACACTAGCGGTATGCGCTTTGTTTGTGAACACGAAATTGTGTTGAAAGACGGCAAAGCCGAGGTGTCGCTGTACAATGTCGGTTTTGGTAACGGCCAAAAAGAGAGGTATCTCAGAGAACGCGTACTGTGTGAAGAAAAAACCATACTGAAACTGTTAAATGACTGCAAAGTCCTCTCGTGGAATGGTTTTTACGGATCACATCCGAAGGGAGTACTGGACGGAATAATGTTCAAGTTTGATGCAACCGTCAACGGCGACAAGACCATACATGCATCCGGTTCTGAAAACTTCCCGAATCATTTCAGGGATTTTACCGACGGACTTTACAACATTCTTCACAACAAAACTGCGGGTGAAACGGATGAACATTAAGAGAGTTCTCACTTTATCATTAGCTGTACTGTTAATTTGTGTAATTGCCTTCCAGGCGACATCATGCGGCTTAGTTGCAGACTATATCAATAGTTTGGCAACATCGGACAGCACAGATGAAGTTACAACTGAAGTTACGAAAGAGACGACAACTCAGGTGACTGAGAATACCATTCCGTTTGTCAAAACACCGGATATTGAATTGGTTAAACTTCCAAGCGAACAGTTTTCCGATTCAATTGAAAGGGAAGCATCAGAAATAATAGACGATGCCATTGCAAAGGCAATATCATACGTGAATGCAATGAGAGATGACAGGCACAGCAATGTGAGTTTTTCATTTGTTGAAGATGCAAACGGATATTTGGCAAAACTGACTCCGGAGCAGAAAGATCTGTATGACAGATTTGTGATTGCCGGAAAAAACTTCAACCATTTGTCAGTAACAGATACAGGTGCAGAAGTTATAACCGGTTCCACCAGGATGAAAGCTGGGACGGCTCAAAAAGTAATTCTTAATATGATTTCAACTTCTGTAATGGTTAAATGCGGATACGTGTATGAGAACCTTATGATAAATCTAAAGCCCACAAACGAAAAACTCAAAAAGAGATGTGTGGGTATAGTGTCTGAAATTACAAGTGAGCCATATGAAGTATCTGAAAAACTGCTTGAAGATAATCAATGGGATATTAAAAGAGCTGTGGACTCGTATGTGAAAATAAAGTAATATTATACATATCAGTCGTGTAAGTCATAGAGTATTTTTGGAGGAATATATGAAAGCAAGAATTGGCATTTATACCGTCGGACTGTCCACATACTGGAATCAGTTTGAGGGACTTAGAGATCGTTTGTCGCTTTACAATAGTTTCATTTCAGAAAAGATCGAAAAGACAGGCGCAGAAGTATTCAATTTCGGCATTGTAGACAGCATTGAAAAGGCTACAGAGTGCGGAGAATTCTTCAATTCAAACAATGTTGATCTCATTTTTCTTCACTGTGGCACATATGCAACCAGTGCAGCTGTAGTTCCGGTTCACAGAATCTGCAAATCCAAGACTGTCATACTGAATCTCCAGCCCTGCAGAAAGGTCAATTATTCAAAGACGACAACAGGGGAGTGGCTGGCTCATTGCAACGCATGTGCTGTCCCTGAAATCTGCAACGCATTTACACGATGCGGCATTGAATACGAAGTGGTAAACGGATTGCTTGGTCTCGGTTTTACTCCTGAGATATCACTTACTGATGAGAACACTGAAAACGATCCGGAAGCAATAAGAGCATGGAAAGAAATAGAAGAATGGGTTTTGGCTGCTGGAGCAGTAAAGACTCTTCAGAGAACAAAATTCGGATTTCTTGGAAATACATATTCCGGAATGCTTGACTTATATAGTGATTTCACAATGATGACAGGGCAGCTTGGCATAAATATTGAAATACTCGAGATGTGCGATCTAAAGAGCTGTTTTGACCAGGTGTTAGACAGTGACATTGAAAAAGAAAAAGCACGCATCAATAACTTATTTGTCATAGGAGGCAGCGGAGCAGATCCAAGAGTAAAACGTCCAACTGAAGAACAGCTCAACTGGTCTGCAAGAATTGCGGCTTCTCAGAGAAAGATGGTTCAAAAATTCGGACTAGGCGCACTTGCATATTATTATCATGGATCAGACGGTACAGAATATGAGTCGCTTCAGGAAGGATTCATCGTCGGTCATTCTCTTCTTACTGCAGAAGGTGTTCCGTGTGCCGGTGAAGGGGATTTAAAAACTGCTGTCGCAATGAAGATTTGTGACATTTTGAAATCCGGAGGAAGTTTCTGCGAAATCGTGACAACTGATTACGAACAGGGAACAATTCTTATGGGCCACGACGGACCGTTCCATGTAAAAATTGCCGAAGGTAAACCAATTCTCAGAGGAATGGAAGTATATCACGGAAAAAGAGGAACAGGGGTTTCAGTAGAAGCAAAAGTTAGGAAAGGCCCAGTTACAAATCTTGGTCTGACTCAAACAAACAACGGAAAACTCAAATTCATTATAAGCGAGGGAGTTTCCACTGACGGGGAAATCATGACAATCGGAAACACCCAGACTCATGTCAAGTTTTCATGTGAACCTGATGAATATATGGATAAATGGTTCAAAGAGGCACCGACACATCACTTTGCAATGTCGGTTGGACACAATGCTTCTTTGTTTGAAAAAGTGGCAAAAATCCTTAATATCAGTTATGTAGTTATCTGATTTGATACAAAAAACTCGCACACAATAGAATCTTAACATTGAAAAGAGGAAAAAATATGAAATTGATGAATAGTTGGTTATACCGCCCATTTAAGCCTTTTAGAGAGTTTTATAAAACACTTTGTCCATATATTTCAAGAATTGTACCTGATGCCGGTTCTTTTGAATGTGAATGGATAGATAACGGATTTGATGGTGATCACACAATTACAGTTCGTAAAATTGGTGATGAAAAAATAGTCAAAGAAATATCTCCTGCACCACATAAGTTTAAAATCACAGAGCTTGAAGATTTGACGGATTATGAAGTAACCCTATCCAGAAATTATTCATCTGAAAGTATTAAGAGACTGGTGCGAACAGGGAAAATGCCAGGTGATGTTCCTGTTGCTTATCTCAACCCCAATGATAATGCTTATGATTTTTCGGGTACTTTCATTGCAGGCCCGTCCATTGTAAGATGTAAATCGGGAAGACTACTTGCTTCTCATGACATATTCAGTCGCCGTGAAGAATGGGCATGCCTTAGTCAATTATATAAATCAGATGATGGCGGCAAAACCTGGGATTGGATGGGGGACTTATTCCCATGTTACTGGGGAAGACTATTTTGGCACAATGGAAAAGTGTATATGTTTTCCGGTACAAATGGTCAAGGGTGTGCAGTGATAGGTTGTTCTGAAGACGAAGGAGAAACATGGACTTCTCCGGTTACGCTTTTCTTTGCATGTCACAAAGGTGCTTATCACAGTGCTCCCGGTTCAATAGTCGTTTCGCACGGCAGGATTTGGATTCCTATTGCCTCAGGCAGATGGGATGAAACAGGATTTGGCATGAGCTATATTTCCGCGCCTGCTGATTCGGATTTGCTGAATCCTTCTAATTGGGAAATGGCTGATTTTATTGAATACGATCCCAAATGGCCAGGTTCACCGGTTAATGCGGGGCCCGGATATGATTCTCCTGGAGCAGGAATCGAAGGAAATATTGTCTGTGGTCCTGACGGTTCGCTTCATGCTCTTTATAGAATGGATATTTCCAAAAGTACACCTAATACCGGAAAAGTAATTGTATTTGATATTGATCCAGCAAATCCCGAAAAACCATACGTATTCAATTCATTATCAGATTGTGCAGTTGGAAGTAACTCAAAATTCTGTGTAAAATACGATGAAACAAGCGGATTATATATAATGATTGGAACAGAACAATCGCTTGAAGAATCTTGGGGACGTACAATAATATCAATTGCTGTTTCAAAAGATCTTCATAATTGGCGAGTCACAAAAAGGCTTTATGATTATCATCAAATGGACCAAGGAAAAGCCGGACTTCAGTATCCTGACTGGGATTTTGATGGCGATGATATCGTAATGTTGTTACGTATTGGCTTCAATCAAGCAGATACATTCCACAACTCAAATTGTATTGGTTTTTCAAGAATTAAAAATTTCAGATCACTGATATGAGAAAAACACAAAAGTCCAATGGACACCAGCTCATTGGATTTTAATAATGAAATCAATTTCAGTGAAAATGAATTCATTATAGGGTATCACATTTTCAGACAATAGAAAAATGAGATAACAAAAAAGCCCGAAAGTTTGTCAACCATCGGACTTTTATTGGTCTGAGTGACTGGACTTGAACCAGCGGCCTCTACCACCCCAAAAGGCATGATAAGTATTTAACTGTTATCATTTATATTCATTTGCACTAATTGAACAAAAAATGTGTTTGTTTTTGTTGATTAACACATATAATCACAGATTTTTAATTGTGATTTGGTTAACAGTACAGTTATCACTAAGATTATTATCTTAAAAAAACAATGTGAGACACAAATTAGATACATGATAATAAATATATATAAAAAAGCAACATTATTATTAAAAGTATTTAAATATTACACAAAAATAAGCATAATGAGTAAAAACGTCATTGAAACGCGCGTGCGCACGTGTTATAATACAAATTCGGAACTTAAGACACATGGGCAAAACAATCGTGAGGTTGTGACGCAAAGCTAGAGGGCCTTATAATATGACAGGTAGCCAGTTGCAATTGGTATTGTGACTGGCATATTTTTTTGCCATCAATACTGATTTGGAAAATAGGTGATTAGGAGCAAGTATGTTTTTTTACAAAGGAGAAAAAACAAAAAAACATAATAGCAAAAACGGAGGACTTGTGAGTCAAGGTCTCCTTCTAGTTGTATCCTGTTTTCTGTCGGTTTTTATTCTTTTTATGTATTTTAGTTTCGGATGGTTTTCAGATAACAGATCAGTCGATGGCACAGGAATGCAAGTTGTTGTAAAGGGGCCTGACTATGAAATACTTACATTGGAAAACGGTTCAAACGGAATTTATTACGATGATTATCATGCGGGTGTCAAAGATTCATCTTCAATGATCTGGCAGATGACGGATGAAAGCAACATGAGCAACTATGATAATTCAGAATCTAATAATTCCATTCATCCTGGTTCCTATGGTGTTGTTTCATTTTATGTGCGCCCTTTTAAAGATTCCATAGATCTTGATTTTACATTCGAAATAATCGGATATGCTGCAGAAGAGAACAATAACGAGATAACAATGACACAACTTGATTCGTCTGATTCGCCGGCACAGTATCTTAACGGTCATATCCTCCTGTTTGAAACAAGGGGAGGAACTGATGGTGATTATACATACAGCAATCCCATAACCTCCAATGAGGAAATGAAAAGAATTGTTTCCGAAAAAGAGTATACAGGAAGTGGTGAAGCCACACTTGTGAATATATACTGGGTATGGCCGCAGACGCTCAGCGATCTTGTTGATGCAAGAAGCTGTACAAAGGTTGATGTTTCCAAGACACCTTTCACATATGCTGATACAACATCATACAACGCAGTTGTAAATAATATTATTAACTATCCGGATTTCTATTTTGATGGTGTGGATCGCCCAACAGATGACAGTGAAAAGCTCAGTGCAACTGATATTGCAACTGATTATAACGTATATGGTGACTATTATGACCGTGCGGACAACGAAATCGGAATGGGCGTCAATTACGTGGTACTGAAAGTAAGCACAAATGTATCTTTAGAGGAATAAGTAATGAAAAAAATACTTGGTAAATTTAAAAACCTGAAAACGGCACAGAGAGTTGAAGTGATAATCGCACTGACGTTGTCTCTGGTAATTGTCATAGGCTTTCCTGTGTATGCATGGTTTGCCAATGCATATAATCTTGAGACTATGGCAAAAGTAAAAGAGCTCGGACAACTTGACCTGAGAGCAGGACATGCACAGCCGCTCTTGAACTTCACACTTGATAACATAGACATCGAAGATATGGAAGACAACGGAACTGCTGAATACAGGGTGTTCAGTGTACGTACGGGGAGCTATAGCATCGCATATCGGATCCAGCTTGCCCATACGACCAACATTCCGTTGAAATACACAATATACAAGGCTACTGAAGTTAATGCGGAAGGAGCCAATACAGTTTCTTATAAACCGCTTTATCCGGATCCGGATGATCCCGTTGAAGGAGGAACAACTTACTACTATGAAATTGGTGACGAAGTTGATCTTGCCGAAATGAATGCAGTATCTTCTTCAGCTACAGAATACTACGGAAGAACAATTGCCGAATCAAGCGGTACATATTATGATCTGACATATGATGAAGATGATGATCCCGAAATGTATGCAGTGCCGTTGTATTTGAGGTCAGATAAAATCAGTACGTATAATGGTGACACAAAAGGGGATTATGACTATTACGTACTGAAAATTGAATGGGACCAGGAAGCTGCAGCCACGAATTTCACTAAGTGGAACAGGGCAGAAAACAATAAAGAAACAGACATAATTTATATATCGGTGGCAATGGCCCTCGATTAAAGAAAGGAGTATGCGGATATGAGAAAAGTGCTTGAAGTTATTAAAAAGCATTGGATAATAATATGGCTTTCTGTCGCAATCATACTTGTCGGCAGTTTTGCAACATATGCCGCATATACCGAAATTGCATCCATAAAACGTGTTGTATCAACACAGACAACTCCCGGAGAAATGTTTTCATCCAACTGTATGCAGACTGAAATATTCAATCTGAGACTGACAACATCAGAATATATTGTGACTGTATGTAATTTTGACCAGTCAAAACCCACGATGTACAATCCGTTAAGTATAGCATATGTTCTCAGTGCTGAGATTATGGTCAAGCGTGGCGATGATTACTACACAATGGCTGAATTCAAGACCGAATATGCTTCTGAATATGCTGCATATGTTGCCAAGGCAGCAAATTATTCTATATGCAAAACATATGATGACGAAAATCCGAGTACTCTTCTTTCAAATACTCCGATCGTTTTCAGTGAAGAAAATGGTTTTACGGTGACATTTGATTCAGATACACTCGCTCCGGCAAAATCTTCAGTCGACAGATATAACGTGGCAATTGATTCAGATGCAATAAGCGATACTGACACGGATATTTATGTCCATGTATGGGCTGTTCCGTCTGAACCGGCCAGTCTCAGGAGAATTGACGGAAGACTCTATGGTGCAACAGTTACCATTGAAAAAGCTTCATGGACCGGAACGATGATGGAATCAGACTGTGCTACGGTTGACTATGATTTTTACAATTACATCATCACGGGAAGCGGTTCGGGAACCATAGATATACTATGGAATCCGGATAAGTTTGAAATCAATCCCTTCTTTTTCGTTGATTCTAATAACGATTTCAAAAATGACAACAATACACCGACAACAATAGCTGCAGAAAACGCATCATATGGCGGGCAGTATGCAGGGTGGAAAATGGTGACAATTGAAGTTGATTCCACTGTCAAGAGCATGTATGAAATGCAGTTATATAAAACAGACAACACCGGAACTTCATACACGGGAGAAAACGTGGCATCCGGATTTATTAAATGCGTTTTCACATCAGATTGAGAAGAATCACATTACTACTAATTAGCACATAAACAGAGGTTTAAAAAATCATGACATCTTCAAGAAAGAAAAGAATTTACAAAATAATAAGCCTTGTTCTGGCAATCATCATAATGATGGGAGTTGTACCTGCAAACGATCTTTTCGGGGGACTTTTCTCATTATTCTCTCTAGATGCCCATGCAGAAGAACTGGCTGAAGCAGAAGAGAAGTCAAGAATCAGAGTAATTAAACCTTCTATACTTTATGACCCGGTAAACAGTGTTGACACATTCAGCGGTAATACAATATATCTGACAAACACGACAATGCTTGTTGATTACAGCTATTATTACAATAATACAGACGGATTTGCAGCAAGCCATTGCAACGATACTCTGATATTCGCATTTACAGGCGGAAGTGATATATCTGAAGATTTTGTAGGACTCGGCACATCTGCCCATCCGTTTGCAGGCACACTCAGGTTCGGTGGTGCGAACTATGGTATAAATGCTCACAGTTCACTTTTCAACTATGTATACGATTCAGTAAAATTACTCAACGACGGTGATTCTTCTACAGAAAATGTTGTGTTCCAAAGATTATCCGATGCAGGCAGCAGCACAGAACCTATTTTTGCACATTATGTATTGCATGATACAAGCGACGGGGCAACTTCCGCGCAATGGAATATCACGTTAAGTTCAGCAAGTGTTAAAACATATTCCGGAGTAATCGGAGAGATTCAATCAGGAGCAGCTGTTGATCTTACATACACAAATAATTCTTCTGCCGCTGTTGAGTCTGCTTCAAACGTCGGTGCTGTCTGCGGAACAATGCAGGATGGCTCTTCATTGACACTCAGCTATACTGCAGCAAATAGCTTCAGTATTACTACATCTGGCGGAGATGCCGGAAGTCTTGTTGGTGAAATGAATGGAAACGCTTCACTGACTTTGGTCTCCATACCCACCTTGTCAAATGCTGTTACCGCATCCGGTTATGCGGGAGGACTTGTCGGAGAAACAACATCAAATGCAACAATCAGTTACAATTCTGGCATTGTTACTCTGAATGGTTCAGTAACAGGCGTTTCAGGTGCAGGTGGTGTTTTCGGACATTATACAAACTACTCAAACGTTTTTGATCTCAATAATTTCAATAACACAGCCACCGTTTTCGGACAGTATTGCGGCGGTGTTTTCGGCGTGCTTGAAAATGATAAGAATGGCGGAACTGCAACAGCGCTCACAATCAGGAATACCAGTTCTGCAGGAACACTGAACATTCAGTCAGGCACAGGAAATGATTATAGTTCAAATGGATATTTTGGAGGTATTGCAGGAAAATATATAACAGATGATCTTGAAAACAGCCTCATTCTGAACGGACTGACAATCACAGCAGATGACAATACACAGTTTAATTCATTCGGCGGAGCAATCGGTATAGCAGATTCCATTGCATATATTTCAACAACAGATACGCTTACAGTTAACGCAACAGGTACTGCTGCATCCACGTATTTCGGAGGTTTAGTCGGAACTACATCCAAAACATACGGAGTATTTGTAGATCTCGGAAACTTCACATTGAGTAACAATAGTGAATCATTTAAAGGCGGCGGTGTTGTCGGATGCTTCAACAATGGCATTTTACGCCTCAGCGGAACTACAGATCTCACAGGTGCAAAATGTGCCTGTGCAGAAAATTGCGGACAACTTGTCGGAAAGAACGATAACGTACTTACATATGCACTTGGAAACGGAAGTACAAGCGGTTGGATATTAAACCGTTACAATGGTTCACAGGCAGATGATCTCGGAACATGGGGAGAAGTTGTCAGAATAAGCGGAATAGAAACTAATATTTTAACCTTTAATTCAACTGCACACACTGTCACTGTGGGTGCAGCTGATACATCTATGTCAAGTGCTGCAGATTTTGCATTAACAGCACTGAATATACAACTGAATCAGGGCAATTCATACGATTGTCTGTTATTTACGGCAGGAGACAGCAACACACGTTCAACATTGCTTGCAGGTGATTTATCCATTACTGACGATATATCTCTTGTTGGTTCAGGTATAACCGGTTTTATGCGTGACGGAGGAACAGTAAGTAACATAGGTAGTTATACAGGTACTCTTGAAGGTAATTCAAAAACAATAACACTTGCGTCGGGCGAAACATATGGTGTTGTTACAGACGGTCAGACAGAAGGCAAGGGCCAGATTTATCGTCATCAGCACAATGGTTTGTTTGCTGTTCTTGCAGGAACCATACAGAACATAACAATTTCAGGAAGCATTGATGTTCACAATTGTGTTGACGGCATGAATGTTGGCGGCATAGCATCGAGAAACTCGGGAAATGTGACACTTACGGGTATTAATGTAAGTGAAACAATAAATTATTGTGAAGATTCTGGTGTAACCGGAACTGCAGATGCAGGAAAAAACATCGGAGGAATGATTGGCTTTATTGGCACAAGTGGAACTGTTACTATAAATGGTAACAGCATAATATCTGCTTCAATCAATATGAGTGGTTATCATCAAAGCTGGAATGTATATGGTGGAGCAATAGGTAAGATAACTGCTGAGAGCTTTACAATTACAGTCGGAGCTTCCGGCAATAAACTCACATGCAGTATTCAAACTGATGTTTCAGGTATTACAGCTATAGGTGATAATTCAGAAAGCAGTGGTCTTATAGGTTATATAACAGCAAATGGTAGTTACAGTTCAAGGATTGTCAATGTCAATAATCTGGAATTTGATGGGTGTATCATTTCCAATGCCGCAAACAATTATGCCGGAGGCTTTCTTGGTTATTCATGGCTGAATACAACAGCAAACATAAAAGGTCTTACTATAAAAAGCGGAACAATCAATAACTGCACCATAGGTGGAACAACAGGCGGAAACGGCAATGTTGGTGTTTTGTGTTATTCAGCTACGGGAAAATGGGTTGTAGATTCACTTAACATGAACTCATTCACTGTATCCGGAGGCTGTGGAACGTCTGTTGGATTAATAGTAAACAAAGCATATAGTGGTAATGATGGTCTTTATCTTGATGTTCTGAATTCCGGATACACATTGAATGGCTCAGGTATCAAACTTCCATCTTCACTTGGTGTTTATGACGAGATTGCCGCATATTCTGCAAGTAATGTTCAGAATGGTGGTAATGGTACAGGCGTTGTTTCTATTAATATGAACGATACACGTAATGGTAGCAAAACAAAAATAACTGAGACAGGTACATATCAGAATAAACTTACAAGTACATCGTCTGCTGCAATTACAACTTCCAAATACGCAAATTCAAACACAAGGTATTACTATAATATAGATGATATGACCAGTTCAGACGGCGGAGAGAATCTCATACTTTGGAGTCTGAATAAATATGCGGCATCAAATATTAAAGGAGAGTTTTTATCTACACTTAGTAACACATTAAGTGGTACTGCAGATATGACAGGACTCTCATTCTATCCTCTTGCTTATGCCGGTAATTATACTATTGGTGATTTAACCCTGACATTTGATTATTCAGGTTTATATGAAACAGCAGAAGGAACATTCGGTGCACATAACCCGACAGACAGTTACAACCGTGTTCCCGCATTGTCAAATCAGCACTATCTGATGCACTCAGGATTGTTTATAAATCAAAGTGCAGGAAACACATTGACAGTGTCCGGTGATATGTCTGTTGGCGGAACCTTTATGGAGGATAGTACACATAAGGGTGTATTATTCAGCGGAGTTGTCAGAGGCACAGTTGATGGTAGCAATGGTTCAATTACATTTTCCGGCCTTGTTCCACATACAACAGGTAATTCCACTTATTCGGATGGATATCTCCTTATAAACAAAATTGAAAGGAATGACAACAAAGTAGCCCCACCGGATGTTCATTTAAACGGACTATCTACAACAGGATATGGTTCAGCAACACTGCCAGTTGCTGCTAGTCTTATAGGTGATGCCTATGGAAAAGGATTGAAAATCGCATTTTCAAGTGCGAAACTGGACGCAAGGACAACTTCAATAGGCACCGGAAATGATGCGTTAACTACTGCATATGGAACAAGTCGTTCCATATTCAAAAATGCAGTTTTTCTGAATTCCATTTATACAGATCAGGATGCACATTTGGTTTACAACTATACATATGAAGAAGACTGGGGAAGCGGAAACCGAAGTGTAACATATGGTCAGGAAATAAAAACATCAACAGAATACGCTGACCAAGAAAAACAGTATTCCGGAGATAATAGGTGTTACACTTACCCTGTAAGCAGTACTGCACAGTCAAGTGATCCTGACTTTGCTTTTGATTCTTATTTTTTGAAGTATGTCAATACTGCATATAATAGTACAAAGGATTCTGATGGGCGTTTTTACAGAGAACTCAAGGTTAATGTTGTTGCCGAAGGATTGACAGACGGATGCGGAACATATAATGATCCATATATAATTACGTCAGGATCACAATTTGAAGCAGTTGCAGCATTTATAAACAATGGAGATCCAGATTCCCTAGGAAAAATCAGACTACCAAAGGATAGTAGTCAATTTGACACACTAGATGAAAACATTACTGGTGCACGTTGGTGTACAGGCGACAGCTATCACGCTGACTATGTAAAGAATGATGATATATCATTTAAACCTGATACAGACAATACTGCTTCAGACTGGACAGTCACAAACGTTCAGTATTATCTGGTAAATGCTTATTACAAAATTAACACAGATCTAGAATTGTCTGATACATATGTCGGACTTGGAGGAAAAACATCAAACACTGCATTTCGTGGTGTTATCATAGGTAATAGTGTAACCATAAATAATAAGAGTTCAAATCCATTCATAAATGTCTCAAATGGATGTGTGGTAAAAAATATTACTATTGTTGTTGATAATGGAGGTTTTACTCTGAATCAGGCAAATTGTGGCAATGATAATGCATATTTTGGATATAATTCTATGTGTCAGTATTATGGCGGAATAATTGGCGAAATCATGGGTGGTGACAACATTATTGATAACTGTTATGTTCGATTCAACAATTCCACAATCACACTAAGCGGAACATATGGAACAATTGTCCCGGTAGGCGGATATGTTGGTGTTATTGTTTTCGGAGGTCTGATTTTCAAGAATATGTCTGCTGACCAAACCACCATATCAGAAACCGGTCTTAATGTTGTTTACACCGGGAAAACGTATAATCTTGCGGATAACAGCGACGTTGAGGCGTGGGCTGCCATTTATGTTAACCCTCTTGTAGGGCGTGTTATTAACGGATATGCTGTCAATGAAACGGGAGAAAACGCAAAAGATTCAGAAGGTAATATAGTTCAGCAATTCTCTGTATCTGAGGATGGAAAATACCACGATAAGAACGGAACATCAAGAAGTAGCAATCAGCACACATTAAAGAACAGTAAAAAACATTACACAATTTCTGATATAGATCCAGATATGGATAAACTTGATGTGACAAGTATACCTACCGATACAAATACAGACGGAAATATTAATATTCCGAATTCACAGGCATTATTTATTCTTTCGCTTATCACACAATCATGTGCTGGAACTGCTGCCACAAATGATGGCAATTACAACAATTCATTGTCATACGGCATAAACAATAATAATGTTTTTGGAATGTGTCATGGTGCAGACTATTCATATGTGGGAAATGCAGGGGTGAACAACGAAAATGCAGACTATGTTCTCGCCAGCAAAGATACAGCTGATAATTCAGCGGTGCCATACATAATAAAATATTACACAACTTATACGAGTACCCCGATAACAGAAACAACAGGGCAAGAATCAAGGGGAGATATTTTCTATCCTGACAATATAGATGATCTTGATGGTAAAGAATTGTATATTTACAATGAAAACCCTGTAGGTGAAAGCAACAGGCGTTATTTGCTTTATACAGCCTATAACACAAACTTGTTAAATAAATCTGCAAGTATTGATGATGCAACTGTGTGGCATTTTGAAAAATATACAGATAACATATTCTATGTATATTCGTTATCTCAAGGTACGTCTTATTACTTGAATATAGATAAGAATGGATTGAGAACAGTTACCGAAAAAAATAATGCAAGCAAGTTTGAAATTATTAAAGTGAATCCAACTTTAAGTAAGAAATCCGGATTTGAAAAGACTTTTGCATTAAAATGCAATGGTTATTATATGAATCAGGCAGGTAACCTTGGCGGAAAAGGGTATGGAAGCTGGAATGGTAATGGTGAATCTAACTATTTCACACTGGCATTGACTGAAGATAAAGCGGGTGAAACTATAATTGTCGGATATAACTATGGGTATTCAGCTCGATGTGTTACTAGCACAATAGGTTATTATGATATCAATCTGACAGCAAATGTACAATATGTATTGCCAGATAGCTTCAGGGGTATAGGTTCCGTTGGCATATATGATACCCACGTCGGTGCCAATAATACACAGATAGAACCGGGTAGTAACAACAATACTATAGACGGGTACTACGACAGAAACAACAATCAGTTTTCCATGAAGATTGATATGTTTAACGGAAATAGTAAGTCTATAGATGTTGATATATACCTGAACAAATATCAGAATGACAATTATTTCAATGTTCTCCACAAAGGAACTAACCAAAGTACAAATGAAAACACGGCAGGATTTAGTAACAATGATAATACATGTAGTCATGGAATAGGTCTTTTTGATAGTGTTGTCACGAAAAACTCAAACAGTTCTTTCAAAGATTTTACATTAAAAGGATCCGTTAACACGGAGATTTTTAACAATAGTTATAAACAAACGTCTGAAAAACAGAAAATAACAGGTGCTGATAGTTCTTTTGGAAAGAATTATTGGTTAAGCACTGGCGGGGTTTGCGGATGGGCCATAAATGGTGAATGGATTAAATTTTCAAACATTGAATTAAATAATCTAAGCGTTAGAGGTGCTTCGACTGTTGGTGGTTTACTTGGTTATTCAGGCAATAAATCAAAAACCTACTACATTATTATTGATAGATGCAATGCAGCAAGTCTTGATGTTGAACTGACTGCATGCCAAAAAGATGTCGGCAGACATGGAATTGGTGCATTCGTGGGAAAAGTAAAAGAAGGTGGTGTCAGAATATACGGAACCGAATCAGAAAAAAGCAATACTGACTATACTAAATTTTCAACTGTCGAATTAAGATCTTTCTCATGTGTAAATAGTACAACTGTGGTTGCAGGCGGACTCGTAGGATATGCGGGAAATGGATGTCAGGCATATGATATGCACTTGCTGGCTAAATCAGGTTGTAATGTCACAATAGGTAACTCAAATGTTCTTATGTCCGGTGGAATAGTAGGACTTATGCAGCCTGTTGAAGCCAAGCTTTCTGACTGTATAGCAGAATTTGTCAATTGTACCATTGCAGAAATAAATATTAATGCAAGGCAATATGCAGGCGGATTGTATGGAGGAACATGGAACACAAATCCTATAGAAAAGTTTTCACAAAGCATTAATGATGACTGGACCGTATATAAAAATACCATAAAGAATTGCAAAATGATCGGAAACTCAACAAGTAACAACACAATAATTGCCACAAATGGCATAGCAGGTGGGTTTGTTGCTGATGGATTTGTTATTGCGGATCCCGGTGAAGGAGCGAATATAGAAATAGCAAATTCTCTGATATCTAATTACACAATTGAAGGACAGGGGAGTTCCAAAGCCAGCGCTGGAGGATTCATTGGTTATGCCAACGCCAATGGAACTAATAGTGTTGTATGTTATATCCACGACTCTTCTGTTGAAGATTGTACTTTGGGTTCAGAGGGGAAATATGCCGGTGGTGCAGTTGGTGAAATTGCCCAAAACACTGAAAATAAACTATTAGGGTATAATGTTAAACTTAAAAACATTGAAGATGGCACCATAGATGATAGTGATAAGTCTTATCTTGGTGCATGGATTGGCAAAGCAAAAGGTGATGCAGATGGAATGATTACAACAATCCAGTTCACAGGTATGGCAATATATGGTACTGGATTTACAAAGAATATTGGTAATAATGCTACTTTGAACAATGCTTCATTTGTATTTGCAGATTATACAGACGGAAGTGTTGATATGGATACAGACAACGAAAAAGTATCTGGATTCAATTATTCAAGCGAAACACATGTAGATATGCCTAAATATCCGTATGTAAACGTAAACCCCCAGTCGAATATGGGCTCTGATGAAATCATATCGGGAGATGGTGCCGTACTGGGAGAAAGTGTTTCTGGTTTTTCAGGAAAAACTTCTGCAACAACGATAGCAGCAAAGATTTATTCAGATATTGCAGCCGGAACAGACTCAAGACGATACACAACATTTGATAACAGTCCTGTTAACGGCGTAAACACAATTAAGTATTATCTTGATCGTTTATCAACGGATGAAGGAAACCGCATCTCTACATATGGTACAGAGAAGGGAAGTCTGCCAGCGGGAGTAGAAGATTTTGCTGTTATCGTCATAACAAATGACGATGCAACTGAAACGACTAATCTCATAAACAGGTATATTCAGCTTGTTACTAATACCGAAACTGACTATACAGCAAGTAATGAGTACTACAGTGTAGCTGTTGAAACATGCAAGTATACTAATGGTAATTTTACTATAGATGCAGAAGCTACATCACATGGTCTTACATATACAGAAGCTACAGAATCTTCAAACAGAAGCTTTACTTTAAATAACAGCTGTGTTGACTCTTCTGAAGCAAACACATTTACTCTGGTTGATGTACAGTTCAAGGATCCCCTTGATTCAACAAAAATCGTGTACCATTTATATGTTCCTGTATACACAGTCAAACAGATTGAAGTAAACTTCTATTCTGCCGTTAAAACCGGTTCGGATTCAGTTTCTTATACTGATTGTACACCGTCAACAGACTATTCATCACTTATGTCAAGTAACGGAAAGCATGTAGACAGCCTTGAAACATGGATTACACAGTATATACGTTTTTCATACAGTGAAGAAGAACTGAATATACTTCTTAACGGAAATAATGTGGACTGGAATAACAATAAGTCAGCTGTTTTCCGGACGTATAAGAACAGTACGACCTTCAAGCGGCTTCCAGAAGGTACTTTTATGGTACTTGTGGATCCTAACGGAAGTTCAGACAAAATGTACTATGTTTCCGATATGAATGGTTTTACAACATATGAGGATCCGGAAAATGAAAATGCGAACAGGGAAGGATGGGTAATAGATTTTTCTGTATTCAAGGACAGCAATAATGAAGCCTTTTCTGTCAGAACAATCAATAATCTTATAGCAAGTGTCATTGTTGAAACCACAGAAGGTGAAAATCTGGTATATACAGACGGAACCGAAGCAGATCACGATGTTTACAGAATCCTGGAAAATGGCACAAAAAAATACTATAAGTATAACGGAAACGGAGAATACAATCTTTCAGTTCCAGAAGGATATGACCTTAACGAGGATTATTACATAAGCATGTATATCCCCATGTCAACGGATTTATACTTCTATGAAATCAAGGCACCATCATCCCTTGAAGGTGGCAAAAATGTCAAGGTTAATGAAGGAAATGTCTTCACAGTTATAGCAGCTGACCTGTATAAACAGACAACAAATGATTTCCGTGTTTTACCTGATAATCAGGAAATCAGTGCCGCAAATAAAACAATAACCATGACCACTTCTGTTTCAATAGAAATCAGTAATGCCGATGCAAAGGCATATCTGAGTGACGTAAGTCTTTACCACTCATTTGATTTTTCTCTTAACAGACACTATGAAGACGGAAGTGTCCTGAATGATATTTACGGTCTTACTGAAGGTCGTGTAACGGCTACATACAGCATCGGTTCTGAGGCAGATGAAAACAGTACCGCTGCATTGTCGAAGGATCTTCAGGACAATTACCTGAATATTGAAACCGCGGATATAATGAGTGACCTTTTGTCTGCATCGCAAAGCGGAAACGCACTTCGGGTATATGGTTATGTTGAACTAAACTTCGATGAAACGGCACTTGAAACAGAATTTCCTCCTAAGGAATCAGATTCAATAGTCGGTATGAACGTCTCTGCAACATCTAACCTTGCGTATGAGGAGGGCAGACTTGCATACACAAGTATGTCGAAATCATTCGCTGCAGACAGTCATTACTATTACAGGGAATCTGACAACTCAGCTTTGCTGGATTATGTATCTGTAACAGAACTGGATGAGTATGATACTGTGGGTAAGAACAGTCAGAACCATTCAAGACTCGGTCTTAACGGATATGCTACTGACTGCTATCAGAAGGGATACATGCCGATCAATACGGAAGCAAAATACAATGCATCTGTCTTGTCAGCTGCAAGTATCGAAAAAGCAGAATATGTGAGACTTACTATTTCATTGAGTAAGAAAACAGATAACGTTGTAAACGGCGAAGTGACATCGGTAGAGTATTCAGAAGTATCCGACCTGCTCTCTTACATGGCTTCATCTGTACAGATAACGTCAGGAACGCTATACAACAGTACTCACACAATAACCAGTGGTAATTCTGTACTTGTGGTTGATATACCTAAAGCCAGCTGTCTTGAAGAATCCGGTTTGTATTCATTCGGACTGGATTTCGGTGTAAAGACAGGAACCGGATTTACGGAATATGCAAATTACATGATTACTCTCAGAGTAGAACTTATATATACTGAAAACGAAGTTACATATACCGTGGAAAACAGTGGAGTAAGTGATTATATCATATACACAAATGCCAAGGTTGTTCCGAATGTAATAGAAGTTAATAATACTCCGTAGTCTATTAGATCAGAATACGAAATGCTCCGACTTGAAAAGGCCGGAGTATTTTCTTTATGGTCTGATTTTTCTCTAAACCCTCCTTTATAGTACAAAATTGGATATACGAAAACAGGAGATTGAAAAACCTCCTGTTTTTTTATGTTATGGACACTTAATATAATCTGAACAGTCTTGCTTCGTGGGGCTTTAATTTCAGATGGATTTCGCCTGTGTTTTCAAGATCTTCTTTGGCCCAGATGTCTCTGACAGTCATTTCTTTTTCCAAAGTACAGCAGACTGTTTCCTCATTTTCCGTAGGATTGAATACAGCTAAGGCTTTTCCGTCAACCAGTTCCTTGGATATAACTGCACAGTTGCCTTGCATGACCTTTTCACATGGAAGCGTCAACGGGTCCTGATTTACACGCAATACTTCTTCGTTTGCATATACCGAGAATTCAAAATCAGTCATCTGTGACAAATCACAACTTATCTGAATCGGAGATGAGTAGATGACTCTCATCGTATAGGCAAATATCTGCTCTTCTTCGCTGAGTGTGCAGTATCTTCCGAAAAGCCCCATGTATCCTAGCTCGAGCATGTCAAGGTCAAAGAAATGACCTCTTTTAACAGCCTTTTCCCATCCGTTTGCACTGTCAAACAGCCTTTTTACGTTTCCCCATTCGTCTTTGGAGTCTGAATTGCATCTGTAAGAGTTAACATTAGCCATCCAGTAATCCATATACTGAGGAACAGCTGCAACGCTTACACAGTATCCGAAACACCTGTCGCTTTTCAGCAATTCTTTCTTCATCAAGTCTGCATTGACCGAGTCTGTCGGAGTCCAGTCGTATTTCAGATAGTCAAAACCCCATTCGCTCCATGCCCTGACATTGACCTGTTCATTGTGAACGAGTCCTATACCGCCGTTTGTCCTGGCGAATCTTATGTCTCTTTCTCCCGATGTACATCCGGGAACGCTGTCGTATTCTTCGGGACATCCCCATGCATTGAGCATAGGAGTAGAGTATATCCCGGCCTTAAGCCCCAGTGAGTGAAGCTTGCTTGTCATACTTTCAAGCGACGGAAACTTGTCATTAGGCAATATGGTTCCGTTTTCAGACAGAGGGGACCTTTGCCATCCCGAATCAAGATTCACATATGAATAGCCATAATCTGCCAGACCTGTCTTTATAAGAAGCTCACCTGTCTGCTCAACATTTTTCTGTGTGACTCTGTTACCGAATGCGTTCCAGGTTGTAAAACCGAGAAGAGGAGTCAAAAGGATTGTGTCGTCATCAATAATCAGCTTTATTGTTTTTATATCTTTTCCTTTGGTATTTTCAGCTTCGATTGTTATATCTGTTTCACAGTGCACATTAATCGTTCCTTTTATAATCTGTCCATCCAAAGCAAGAGTTGAAGGAAGATTAATGCAGGATATTCTAATCGGTCTTTCACCTGTCACGGGAATTCTGTAAAGAACGGGTTTTCCTGTCGAAAATCCGAGTATTTCAGGCGCATTTATGCTGGGCTTTTCGTCAAAAGGATGCGGTTTTGCAATATTGTACATATCTCATTCTCCTTGCATATGATTGTCAGGACATATTTAGCAAATATCTGATTACTAAAGTCACGGATGTACAAACTATAGCGTAATCCATATTAATTATGCATATGTGAAACCAAAAAGTCAATTTCAAAAATGATTGTTAAAAAAAGCTTTTATAATACGATAAGTCCAAAAAATGTAAAAAACAGAATATATAAGTCTAATAAAGTGTAAAAAATAAGTGAACTACTCGGCTATTGAATAACCGAGCATCCAGAGCCCGGCAAAGCCGGGATGGAGGTGGGTCCATGCCACCACTACTGCTGCCATAGGCTACGCAGCTACCTTGATTATTGTTGTGTTAGATAAACCTTTTTGATTG
>JAILLB010000056.1 GCA_024693345.1 Clostridiales bacterium | reverse complement strand
GAACAGTTCCATCATTCCGTTTGTTATAAGGTTGCCCTTGACTCTGGGACGGCTTTTGGGATCACAGGATAAATCCAGAACAGGATATACCAGAACATTGCCGTCTACATGAAAGCTTCCTCTGTCAATGGATAGAAGCGTCACTGCAGCAGTCGCATTTCCTCCTGCACTGTGTCCCATGATAAATATCTTCTCTGTCTCAACAGAAGGATCGTCACAAATCCTTACCACCGTCTGATAAATCTGCTCAATCTGAACCGGAAACTGGGAATGGGTTGTTAAATCATAATTACAGGAAACAACTGTCAGGCCGGTCTTTTCGTGCAGATAATGGCAGAAATGATTTTCATCAAGATAACTTCCAAAGAGATATCCGCCGCCATGGATGTCGAAGATTATGCCTTTGCTTCCCCTTTCAATCCGTACCGGAAAGCTCCCGTCATTATATGTGATCTCATATGTTTCGCCGAATAATTGCTCAGGAAGCGGCTTTTTGGCAAGTAATCTGAAAAACAGATTCTTATCCGAAAGCGAAAACTTGTATAGTGCTTTCTTAATTCGGTTCACCGGTCTATTCCTCCAAAAATCTCAGTTTGTCTTTTCATTTATTAAATTATATCTGAAAAATGTTCAAAAAGGAACACCACAAAAGCGATGTTCCCTTCTGATAATAATCTTTGAACAACCTTAACATTACTTAGAATCAAATCACATATTCAATGGTGTTTTTAACCTAACCTTTAGGAAGATATCTCCACTCTTAAGGAGAATGGAGTTTTCCTTACGCTTCTCCTCGACGAATACCAAGCAAATAACCTTGTTCACTCTTTCAATGATATCGTCAAAATCACTGGCATCTTTTACCGCATAAAAAAGGTCAGTTAATGTATAACCTTCTCTATATTGAAGCGATTTAAGCGGAACAACGTTGCGGTTGCTGTCATAGCATGTTATATCTTTGTAATCCATACTGTCCTCATCAGAATTTTACTCAAGCCCAAGTTCCATTACCTGTTCTGAAACACTCAAGAATGAACTATATAGAATTCCGTAATTGACATTCTCAATCGTTGATTCATAAAAAACTGCAACATTTGTTTTTTTGTTTCCGATTTGCTTTAGCCTAATGGGTTTCATATCTGATAAATAACGATATCTGTCAGTTTCTATACCAAGAACTATTCGACGGGATTCTACCAAGTAGTATATTGACACAACCCACCGGTTCAAATATGGAGTTTTACTCGGAGCTCCCTGTCCGAAATGCTGAGTCAGTTTGGCTCCGTCAAAACTGTTGTTTGTAATGCCGTATGGAGTTCTTTTACCTTCAGATCTTTTAGTCACCGCATTTTTATCTGCCTGCTCCATGAAATGGAAGAATGCTTCTTCAAACTGTTTTCTTGTAAGTCTTGATCTCAATTCACTTGATTGCACATAACCGGGGCTGGTTTCGTTTGATTTCCAGTTGTTATTCCTTGTTCCAAACATATCTGTTCTCCTTTTCCACCGGTTTAGTTTTTGTCAAGCTCTTCACGCCATTTGTTGTCATCAAGACTTCTCTTTTTACGAACTGTCGCAATTGCTTCAGAGACAGCACAATAATTTGCAGCAAATCCCTTTGAATCCTGTTTGTAATTTACAGCTCTTTCTTCCCTGATTCCAATGTTGCCTGCTGTTTCAACAGCATCAATGTTGGCAGCAAGGAACAAGAATTCCCATCCGCAATCTTTTGTTTTTTGCTTAATCAGCTTTTTGACTGTATTGCTGTCATAGTTATGACTTGCATTTTCCATGCCATCTGTGATTATAACAAAGATGGTGTGATCAGGAACATCTTCTGCTCTGGCGTATTTGTGAACATTGGATATGTGTTTAACTGCTCCTCCTATTGCATCAAGAAGCGCTGTGCATCCTCCGACAACATAATCTTTTGTTGTCATCGGCTTGATTCTGTCAATCGGTACGCGATCGTGAATCACCTGACAGTCATCGTCAAACAGAACTGTTGATACAAGTACTGTTCCATCAATCTCCTTTTGTTTTTGAATTGTGGCATTGAATCCGCCGATTGTGTCTTTTTCGTATCCATACATGGAACCGCTGCGGTCCAGGATGAATACTACCTCTGTGATGTTGTTCTCTTTTTTCATTTTCTTGTCCTCCGTTTCTTTCTGTCGTTTCTGACAGTTACTATTGTAACGGAACAAGAAAATGTTTTGGTCAATTGACGATTGACATTTTTTACGTGCTTGAACCGAGCGTGACCTGATCGTATTTCAGCAGCGTTGAATCTATTTCAAATATATCGTATTTACTGTTGATCAGGAAATACTTTATGATGACATCAAACAGAATGCTGTCCGACAGCGTATATCCTACCGATGCGAGCAGCCTGTTGGTCTGGTTATATGACAACTTCAATGCGATAGCTAAAGAAATAACTGTATTCTTGCTCGGATGATAGTTATCATCGCTCACAATTTTGTGCCATGTCTGACGCGACACATTAGCCTTTTTATAGCACTCAACATCGTTCATTCCACTGTTGTCAATCAACTTGAAAAGCCTTTTTGAAAAAGATTCATCAATGTTTATAATTTGATCATCCAGATTAGATACTTCTTTGCACAGTGCCATGCTCTCGCATGCGCCATATAGAAGTTCTTCCTCTTGGACACTTTCAGGCCTTTTGTTTCTTTTTGCGGGCGCTTTGCTTTCCCTTGCAAATGTGTTTGCATTTCTGAATCTGACATCGTAGCGCCTTTGATTGTCGTTATATAAGCAACTCTCTATAAATTTATTGATTCCGCTGGAAAGATTCCGGTTCAATTCATATGAAGATTTGTCATATATTGCCAGAATGACATTCATCTCGTTATCCATCAAAAAATGACTGATGACATCAACGGCAACACTTAATACATGGTCTTTTGGTACACCGTTAACTCCGGATGAAATAAGAGGCACTGCAACATTCTCGCATTTTAAGGATTTAGCTACAGTTAGTGAGCTTATGTAGCACTCTTTCAGTTTTTGAAGTTCCTGATCATTACCTCCATCCCATTTAGGTCCGACGGTATGGATGACGTATTTACAAGGAAGCTTATATGCCTTAGTATAAACTGCTTTCCCCAATTCAACTCCGCCTATTTTTCTGCATTCAAAATAAAGTTCCGGTCCGGCTGCTTTGTGAATGCTGGCATCCACTCCATTACCTCTTGGCAACAAATTAGTGTTAGTTGAATTAACAATTGCATCACAATTGATTTTTGTTATATCCTGTCTGATTATTTGAAGTGACATCTCTGCCTCCGATATAATTGTCGTTAACTATTAACACTCAGATTATTCTCTTTCAATTTTTCAAACAATTTGTCTTCATTTTCGAGTGCTAAATCTATTAACTTTTTCGCTTGTTTCTCCAATGAATTCTCATCAGCTTCATCAATTGTCAGTATTTTTGTGAATATTCTTTTATATTTGAATGGTACAACTGAGTTGACCCTGTTCCCAATGGATTTTGAACATTCCATTAGTGATAATATGTTTTTAAATGTGGCAGAATCATCAGGAATACCATTGCCACCGAGTTCTAAATGAATTAACAGCTTGTCGTTATATTGTTCGAACCAATAGTAATAGACATATTTTGTTCCCCAGGAACCATTTTCTTCTTCGAGGTCCGGGAGAAGAGTGGTCATTCTCTCTGTAAAGAAATTCCAACTGCTATCATTTAGATAAACAAGTTTTCCGTCATTTGAATAATCCCTTAACACATTACATATCACTTCCGATTCAAAAGATTTTTTAACGTTGACATTTTGGAAAATGAGGTCAAGCGCTTCTCTGTGTTTGTTATAAATTTCATTGCAAATACTGACTAATCTTTCATCTGGTTTTTCTCTCATGATTTCTTTCCTCGTCGCACTAATGTAGTTGTTTACCAATATCTTTACTTCACTGCTCACGTTTGCATCTTTGATTATCTCTTCTAAAGGCGGTATTATGTCGTCGTATGAAATCGGAATCCACGTTTTAGGGTCACTGGCTTCATGACCATCGGGTGTCAAAAATGCATATATGATTTTGTATCCAACATATTCTTCCTGACTCTTTTTATAATAATCCTTGAGCTGATGTTGAGATTCACCTGACCAAATCTTATTTTCAATAACATAAGCAGTCTCTTCTTCTCTTGACAACAACACAAGATCCATATGATTGTGTTCCCGAAGGACGTTATACGAATAAAAGTTTTGCATTAACAAGTCCAGCGCCAAGTCATCTGATATTTTACTATTTTTCAGTATGGCACTGACAAACTCCCTTATGAATGAATCTCCCAGTTTGTGATTTTCATTAGGGTCCAATAACCAGCTGAGAATGTTGCTATGTCTTATCTCTGTATGAGTGATTTTCAATACATCAAAAAGATTAAAGTTGTCTGTCCACTCATCCAACCTTTTTAGACAATCAATGTCTAACAAAAACTCTTTTAGAGCCCTTTCTTGTTGTTCATTCATATTTGTACTTCCTGGTAAAATGATATTCGAAATAGTAAAGAAAATAATCTAATGTGATAAAATTATAATCAAATCACACCATTATTGTCAATTGCTCCAAAATGGCAAATAAACAATATATTTATGTCTTCTTGATTCATCTGATATGTGGGCTATATAATTAGTTCAAATAGTCAATTAATCAGTTAGAATGGAGTTATTCTTATGAGGGAAACATTTGATAAGATAATAAACAGCCCGTTTTACAACAAGGCTGTCATAGATTATGGCATTGTTTATGGAAACAATACAATTGTGTTTATTAAAGCAGGTCAGAATGGTTCCATATATGGTTACGAGAACAAATATCTAATTATGGCAGATACAATTAACAGAAAACATGGATACACAGTCATATGTTCTTCTAATCCATTTGATGGAACTAATCCACTGGATAATGCTATGGACATTATCGATGATTATGTCAAACAAAAAGGCTTTGACGATTATGTTATCTATTACATGGGCACTTCCAATGGAGCTACTATAGGTGCACAATACGGATATATGTATCCGAAAATACAACGTATGCTGCTGGTCAATGCTCCATTAATGATCAACCTGCATAAGACAAAAGAAGGAATAAAGAAATTCGTAGGCGAACAGATGATTATGATTTACGGAGATATGGATCCATCATCTAGTTATATAAAAACGTTGGATTCAATCCAAAAAGATAATTTCAGGTATTATGTCAT
>JAILLB010000008.1 GCA_024693345.1 Clostridiales bacterium | reverse complement strand
TACATTGTCATTGTTAAGCCGTCAGATGATTCGCCCAAATCTTCAAAACCTGTTCTCTGTTTGAATTCATCTTCTGTGTCGATATAGTAAGAGCCGTCGCCTGTCCACATGTGAAGATTCATAAAACAGAGAACAGGTTTTGAAGATTTGGGCGAATCATCTGACGGCTTAACAATGACAATGTAAAACGAAAGGATGTTTGATATGAACATTACGGAAAATATTAAAAGAATTGTTTCCGTAGATTTCAACTGCGGCTACAAAACAAAACTCTTCGATAAAAACGATGTAAAGGGATTCCTGTATCTGACAAAAAGAAGCTTCAAAAAGCTGAAGAAGGATTCAGACGAACCTCCCTATGTAGTCGGAGATGTATACATTAAGAGAAAAAGATATGAGGACATCGATACAGCCGATGATCCGCAGTATCTTGCATGGAAAAAAGAATCCCTTTACATCGTTTTTATCGAAGAGTTTTGTTTTGTAGCCGCAGTTGAAATCTACGGAAACAATTCTTTTAATATTTTCCGCAATGTTCATATCAAACATCCTTTCGTTTTACATTGTCATTGTTAAGCCGTCAGATGATTCGCCCAGATCTTCAAAACCTGTTCTCTGTTTGAATTCATCTTCGGTGTCAATATAGTAAGAGCTGTCGCTTGTCCACATGTGAAGATTCATAAAACTGTCATTGTCAATGCTGATGTCCTGCTGTTCAAAGCCTTCACCCAAGCCGTCTGAGTTCTGTCCTGTGATATAGTCTTTGAGTGACTTGACGCCTTCATCTGAAATGTCATCGGCAAGTACGACTTCAACTTTTCCGAATAACTCGTAATTAAGGTTAACGAAAGACCAGTTCATTGACTGAAGCATGATAGCAACCTCGGCATTGTCATCTGAGTCGAAGTATTTTGCCATTTCATCTCCGTCAAGGTAATCCTCGAATCTTTCCTCAATGGCTTCTTTGTACTCCGACAGCGTGCCACCGTAAACTTCATAGGGGTTGTCATAATCAAAGCCGTCATCATCACGGCTGATTATGTCTGCCCTCAGGGGGAAATAGAAATTAATTGTTTTCATCTCGTTACCTTCTATACCATTGTCTGACCAATCTCTTCGTTCTGTAAGAATTCGCTATCAAGGAACTCTCCCATTGTCATATCCTGCCCAAGGAAGTTTGGACTTATATGTTCGTTGAATTCAATAAATCCAAGTTCTCCTAAATCAATAGGTTCCTTTGCCAAAATTGAACCGCCGTGGTTTACTGCAACACTAGGTTCAAGTGATCCAAACTGTTCTCCGTCATCAGTCATTCTAATGTGATAGAGATAAAGACCTTCCGGAACCTCAGAATCGTTGACTCTTTCGTTTGTAAAGAGTGCCTTCTGACCGAGCAGTTCAACAAGCTCATAATCGTCTCCGTCTGTGTAAACATAGTCATCGCCAGACTGATTTAAGCGATAGCCGAATTCTGTTAAGTCATATTCCCAGACTTCTGATGCAAGCTCGAGACATTCTTTGTGTGAAGAAGGAGTATAGTCACTTATCTCTCCATCGCTATATGTCAAAACACCGACATTCTGTCCAAAATCTTCGTCAGCCCATTTGTGAAGGAACTCGATTTTCGGGAACATTTCAGATAGCTTTGCAATAACAGGAACCGGTGCTGACCAAGCAGTATCAAATTCAAGATACTCGTTGTCAGCGTAATCAACTCCTTCAGAGTATCCGCATGCGTTCCATTTGGTTCCCCAATTGTCACAACTCCAGTCATACCAGTTTGGATAGCCATATTTAAGAATGTTTGCTGCTGACTTAACACCGATTTCCCATGTGCTTTGTTCATCATCCGGGAGTTCTGAAGTGTGTTTGTCAAGCTCTGTTTTGAGCTCATCTGCAGTCGCTTTTGACAGAAGACCTCTCAAATTGTTTTCTTTAATATATGAATCAACCATTTTGAGACCATTAGTGGTTCTGCTTCCTGATTCAATCATCAGGTCTTCAGGCATAGGTATTACTTTTTGAAAGTCAATGGTTCCGAGACCGAGCTCATCCGACTTGATTCTTTCAAGCAATTCTTTGATGTCTTTGTCTGAACCATTGAAGTTAATCTTGTTTTTTACATAGTTTGGCATGTTGTATCTCCTTACATTGTCATTTCCATGCCGGAATCTTCTGATTCACCGACACCTTCTTCGGCAAGCTCTTCCTGAGTCAGCTTTCTGTAGCTGTCTTCGCCGTAAGCGAGGCCGAGCCTTCTGCCATTATCAAAATCAGTAAATACCGTACCGATATCATCGACAAATGCAACCGTACCTCTTGTTCCTGAAGGAATCGGATGAGGATCATCACCCATGTGAAGAAGCATTATTCTCGTTCCCTCGGGATACTGTTCTTTGAGTGAATCAGCAATTCTGCTCAATCTTTCAAATTCGTTCATAGTATTAGTTCCTTTCCGCATCAGAATTTAAGATAGCTTTTAATCCATACTGGTTTATTGAGAGTGCATTTATGATCAATGCAAAGACTCTTGCGGGTAAAAGCTTTTTATCTGCAAGTTCGCCGATAGTGATGCTCTGTGTACCAAGGAACAAATCTTTGGCTGCACAATAATACACATATCCAAATTCTCCGGATGAATGAAGCTTTTTCGTTTCAAGAGGGATGTTGTTATTGCTCACTGTTGACCTGAACTCAGACCAAACCTTATTGTCGATTGTCAGCAAATATACTGCTGCAACAAGTGACTTGTTTTTCTTGTTGATAGTCTTTATGGCTTTTTCAAACCTGCTCTGGTGACCAAGTGTGGCAAACAATTTATTTTTCAACTCATCAACCTCCATTACTTCTTTAATTCGATGCTTTATTTCTTTATTTCTTGTGTCGTACTGTATCGCCTTTAATATTTCTTCTCTGGATGCCAGGTTATACTCAATCCGATATTTTATGATCGGACACTTTTTGAGCATGCACCTCTCATTTGTATATTCGGGGCAGTTTGAACACAAGAGTGATTCTTTGTTTAAGTCGGATTTCTTAATGAACAGTCCACCGCCTTTTTTCCTTGAATTAGTCGGTTGTCGCATAAAGGAATCCAAACCTTCAAAATTGTTTATGTCCATTGTTTTTTCCTCATATGTTTTTCATAGCCATATTTGTTCTCAACATCCCTGACTATTAAGGGAGCACATCAGACCGATTTTGATTAAAACCGCATGGAATTTCACCACTCTGAGATCTGCGCTCGAGCCGCTAATGTAGTATCATTATCCTTCCCTGATTTCATTGCCGCCCACCGTAATCACCGATGTTATTTCACGAGAGACTGGTTTACAGTTCTATAGAAGTTGGCTTGCTCACTTCGGAGCAACAGGGAGAACGTATCCGATGTGTTGTATATTCAATTTTCAATGTTCGATTGAAAGGTCTAATAAAAAGCCCTTTCACCTAACGGACAAAAAAATGGCAAATTATTAGGTTTTTTCAAAAAGTTTTTTCAAATTTTTTTCTGCGGTCGTTAATCTTTGTGAAACGGCACCTTGAGTAATCCCTAGTATTTCAGCGATTTCTTCCTGTGTCTTACCCTTGAAATAGACCATCAGAATTATTTCTTTTTGAGCCGGTTTGAGTTGGTCGATTGCATCGTGCAATCTTTCCTTTTTGCTTTTTTCTGTTTGAAAAAGCTTTTCCATTTGTTCGTCTTCGCAAGCCAGCCACGATCCGTCTGTTGTGTTCAATGACAGGTGTCTCCTTGTCTCCATTTTGTTATTTGCGTTTTCTTCTCTGTCTAACGCCTTGAGTTTCGCAGCCCATTCTTTGCTAACCTCAATTTCGACAGTTCCTGTTGCGGTTTCATACTGATATTTCATGTTTGACTTCCTTTCTGCCTGTGCAGGAAGGACATGGATATGTTTGTGTCTGTGAGATGAGTACCGCAACTTCGTCTGCCTGGAAAAGGGCGCAAAAAAGTAATGGGTACTCAAGTCTGTGTTTCAGCAAAAACTGATGTAGACTTATGTATCCATGCCTTCATGCGCATCTTAGGCATCTGATATTTTTTTATTTAGAATCAGCTGATCCTGTTTTAAGTATGAAAGATTTCATACTTTTTTAAGAAAAGAAAAAGACGGCAGAAATAATAAACCGAAATTGGTTTAATTACTTACTGCCGTCGAGCGTTCTGAAGTATATATTTTTATTTACTTATAACTTGCATTCTGCCATATTGGTTAACGATTATGTCGACATATTTATCTCGTTTCATAATCCGTAATCGTCTTTTGTCAGGTGTCATTTTAGCGAACAGCTTTCCTGTTTCATCCCTAACGCAAAGGTATTCGTCTTTTTCTTCAGTACAAGTTGTGGTATTTACTTCATTAATCTGATTGTTCATTGTAATCTCCTATGTTCCTTGTTGTTATACTTATCATTAACCATAACTGCACCAAACTTTCCTATCACCATCCTTTCCGTTTGGCTTTTATAGTATGAACCAGGTGTTATTGACGAAGTGAAGTTTCCGACATTGACCTTTTATCTCCACAACATAATAGATGCCATCGTGAACTATCGGTTTCATCTCTAAAACCATATCTATATTATATTGCCGACCATCTTTCCAATGAATACAAATTGGGGTTGGTTTACCGGACTCGTTAAAGACAACAGTCATCGTGACTGCTATGCCTTCACTTGTCCGGCTCGGCTTCTTTTGTTTACTTAAGTAGGGGATATAGTCCGTTTCCATTTCAACTCAATTTTTTGAATACGTTTACTGCGATTCCTTGAATCTGAACATCATCTAAAATGATATCTTTCATTCTGTCGTTTTCAGGATGTAGTCTAACTTTTTTGTTTTTTTCGTCTCGATAGAAGCGCTTCAAAGTAGCTTCATCACCATCAAGTGCTACTACTATCTGTCCGTCTTCCGCAGTGTTTTGTCTTTTTATAACAACATAATCGCCGTCATCAATTCCGGCTTTTATCATTGACTTTCCTTTTGCTCGTAGAACGAAGAAATCTCCGTGTCCAATGAGTGCCGAAGGAAGTTTGAAGTATTCAACGATGTTCTGCTCTGCAAATGTCAGCGGACCACATGAAACAGAACCCACAAGACCGACCATGTTCATCTCATCGTTAACCTTGTTAATCATTTCTGTTGTGATCATTCGCTTCCAACCGCTATCGTAGTTGATCTCACCGATCTCTTTTAAGAGAGTGACATATCTGTGAGCAGTAGCTGTACTGACATTTAACTCTCTTGCTATTTCACGAACAGTAGGTGTTCGGCTGTTCTGAATGTAGCACTCATTTATATAATTTTTGATTTTTAATAAGAGCTCCTGATTTATCTTTGTCATAGTTGGGGACTCCTTTCGCAAAGTGAAACAACTTGTTTCATCAATTACTATTTTAGCAACCGAACATTTGTTTGTCAACAGAAAATATCATTTTTTAGTTTTGTGTACGCATTTTGGGACTCTGCTCTTTTGGGCTATTTACATTTGAAAAGTTTTGTGGTATAATGCGCAACTTTTTTCGGAAGGACTTTTAATATTCTTTGAGTATTATTTCACCGGGCTGGGGTAGCTGTAATAAACTGTATACCGTACAATAAAAAAGAAGGAGAGCGAGAACTCTCCTTCTTGTAACTAAATGTTTTATTAAATGAAATCACTAATGGGTTTCCAGACGTTGTTGTCCTTGATTTCCTCAACCCATTCCGTATTGCTCATAAGCAGTTGAACACCGATGTTTCTCACGAAGCCCCATTTGACTTTTGGATGCTGTTCACAATACTCTTTGAGAGCATCGAATTTTTGAGCGGCATATTTGTCAATGTTTGCCGAAGAGCCATCGGCAGCGGCACCACCTTTGGTTTCAATAATCCAGGTTTCACCATTCTTCAAGCGGATGATGTAGTCGGGATAAAAGTTGTAACGCCTGAAAGAAACACGATAAACAATTGTGAAGAAATCCTGACCTTTGTCACCGTTTTTGTAAACCCATTCAACGTTGTCATTCACTTCACACCATTGCTCAAAGGCAATTTCTGAATGAGAGCGATTCGGTTGAACAAGAATGTCGTTGCTGTAACCTGTGAAAACGTTTTTCTCAAGAATCGTACTGCTGTTTGTTTTGTTGTGTTTCTTGTAGTCCTGAAACTTTGGAATTGACCAGATTGATTTTTCAGTTTTTGTGTCTGTGAGTTCAATTCCTGTCTTGTCAATTTCTCCGAGGATTTCTGCGAGAAGTTCCCAGTTGTTGACAAGGAAAGCAGAATACTCACGATGTCCCATGTCCTGAATGACTTTGTACTCGAGGTCAAGTTTTCTGTCCTCATCATTGTAGAAGGAAATCTGACCGCCTGGACCAAAAGGAATCTTCATCGTTGAAGAGTCAAAGAGAATTGAAAGAGCTTTGCTCGAGATGTTTTCATCAATACCTATGGATTGAGCAATTCTTCTCTTTGCATCACGAATAATGAGACCGTCATCGTGAATGTTGATTTCATGCTCGCCGCAGAACGTTGCCTGAAGTTTTGTCAAGTCATGCGTTGTTCTTGCAAAACCTTCAACTGCACGGGTTTTCAGTTTGAGACCGAATGTGAAGCCCTTTGTGAGTTCAAGTTCCTTTTTGGAAAGGAAACCGTTCTGGTCGAGGTCACATTCTTGCAACAATTTCGCTCTGACTGCCTTGACAACTGCCTCTTCATCAACTGCCTGACGGTCACTCTCGGAGAGATACTCTCTGTCAAGCATAATGCTCGGAGCATTGTCCTTGCGAAGATACCTGCTGAGGTAGAATGAATCCGTAATGCTTGAAGTAAGGCCTTCGTTGAATTTCTGGTCAAGCGTATAGACATAACAATGGTCGAGAAGTTCCGATTCATAATGATGTCTTTCAGGCATACGGCGAATGCGTCCCACCGTCTGAATATCAAATGTTTCAGTTGTTCCTTCACGAAGCTTGACAAGAATTTTTGCTCTCGGACAATCCCAGCCTGTCGCGATTGCCTGTTTGAAGAGCAGAAACGCATACTTGCCATTCAGTTTTGACAATTCTTCGGGTTCATCGGGATGGTCTCCGCTGAACCAGGATGTGACAAGACCGTTCTTCTCCGTATAGCCCATATTTGAAAGCTCAGATTTCACTCTTGCAATCCATTCGTCACTTCCATTGGGGAACTGAACGAGCACAAGAGGTCTGATGTTGAGTCCTCTTTTGTCATACTCTGCTTGAATCTCTTTTCTCTTTTCATCAGCCATTTGAAGAAGCAATAAATCATCAACAAGGTTGTCATTGTAGATTGCTTCTCTTGTCAGGTTCTCATTGATAGAAATACCTGAAGCAATAAGGCCTGCTGCAATAACTTCATCATCGGAAACGTTTTCTTTGTGACCTTCGTTGCTCTTTGTTGTTGCCGAAATTCGCAGAACGTGTTTCGGGGCAAAAATCCTCTCATACATATCTGCCGCTTTCTTGTTGAGATGTTCTTCATCAATAACGAGGAAAAAATCAAGGAGTTTTGTTTTGCATTCGATGATTTTTTCAAGGAGATTCTTGTCTTCACCGTCACGCAGAACAATGTTGTCCGATTTCGTGATTTTGTCCCAGTTGACAAAATAGACACTTCCCTGAGGGGAATACTCGGCAATAAAATCATAGATACTGCCCGTATTGATGCCGGCCGTAAAGTTTTCAAAGACATTTCTCGACTGGTCCTGAAGACTTCCTGCACCAGGACACATCCAGATAAAGACTGTCTCAGGATTCTCATCGAGATAGTCGTCAATGAATTTTGTGACAAGAACAGTTTTGCCCGAACCTGTCGGAGCCTGGAGAATGAGTTTTTCGTTCTCTGCACAAGCTTTCAACAGATTTGTTTCGTGGATTGCCTGAAAAGGCAACAACGTTCCATTAAACATATTCTCCTGCCTCCTTGAGTTCCTGACTGAAAAATTCCCTCGGAATATATCGGAATTTCTTGCTCTTCAACAGTTTCATTTCAGCAGCATTGAAAATGAGATTTTCGTTCACCCAGACATTTTCAACGAGCTTCACAGTATCGGGATTTTCAAACACTTTTTTGAAATCGCTCTTGCTGAGAATGAGTACGTTTTTCACACCGTCAACTTCCTGAGCAGTCTGAAGCTCAATGAGTTCCTTGACGTGAAGACAAAGAGCATTTGAAAGTAAATAGTCCTCAGGCATTCTCGGAGTCCAATCACACTTGAAATATTTGACATTAGCTTTGAATCCATCAGACATCTTTTTGCCAGCCAAAAGAGGATATGCTTCTTCTTTGGTTTTTTCATAACAGTTTTTGTAACCTGCTATGTCAATTTTTTCATATGAATCATATTGAATTCCATAATCACCTTTGAGCGGATGACCATTTACATCAACTCCTTTGATTGAGCAAACAGTTCTGGGCCACGTAACATATTTTGCAATACCATGTTCTTCCCATTCTTCATCACCTTTGTGAATGTCACGTTCTTCATAATCTTTTTGTTCTGAAGAAGAGATTTCATTGTTTGTGACCATAATACAGGTTCGTTGGCCACCATCTTCAGCATTCAACAAATTGACTGCATGCATTGTTGTTCCAGAACCTGCAAAGAAATCCAAGATTATTGAATTTGGTTTGTCAGATACAAAGAAACGAAGAACATCATGGACAGCATATAGAGATTTTGGAAATGTGAATCGGTTTCCAATAATACCTTGGATAATTTTTGTTCCATATTCTGTTGCATTGTGTGATGAAATTGCCCATTGACTACCAGGAATGTAGTTTGCAGTATAATCGCTGTCATCAATTATTACAGAACCATCATCCGTCCTTCCTGTAATTTTGAACAGTCCAGATTCAATTTTTTCCTGAACACCTCTTGGAGCATAGGAAATACCCATAGTCTCTCCCTTGCGCTTGCTCCAAAAAACATATCCTTTTGAAATAAGTTGTCTGAGGCCTTCTGGACGATACATCCATCTTCCTTCACTTCCATCTTTGTGTATTGGCCAAACAGGGTATTCATTTTCTGCATGAGGAACAAGATGTCTGTCCATATCAACTGGACAAACCTCGCCAACTCGAATAAACTCATCATTTTCATTAAAATAAATGGGATAAAAACATCCTGGAGAATCTGTTTTGAGTGCTCCCGTACCTGTTCTCATAAGGCCTGCAAGTCTAACTTTGTTTTTTCCAGTAGATTTGATATTTCCAAGCCATTCTTCAGGTAAAGGCAATTTGGCAACGGAACTACTACCTAACTGAACAATATAAATAAACTCATTTGTTCTGCTAAATTCTGTGTCTTTGGCTACACCTTTAACATTAATAACACTACTTATCATTTGAATGCGATGTTTCGGAAACATTTCCTCTAACAAGCATCCAAGATGAAGGTATTCTTTTTCATCAATAGTAACAATCAAAACGGAGTCTTTTGGATTAAGGAGTCTCTTGGCTAAAAGAAGGCGACTTTTCATCATTGAAAGCCACTTTGAATGACTGTATTCATCATCTTTTGCAATAATATTATTATTGTATTTCCATTCAGTTGCTCCTGTGTTGTAGGGTGGATCGATGTAGATACAGTCAACCTTTCCCCGATGTGTTTTCTCAAGAAGATAGAGTGCCTGGAGATTGTCACCTTCAATAATGAAATTCCAGGGAAGGTCTTCATCCTTGCAGAGTCTTCTTTCTTCATCGGCAACGAGAACGGGAATGTTTTCTTTGAGCATATCATCAACGGCCTCAGAATGCTCTTCCCAGACAAGACCGTACTTTTTCTCTCTCAAAGCATTTTCGATTTCATTCAAGGCCGCAATTGATTTGTCATCGTTGTGAATCTGCTTGAGTTCTTCAAGCTTCTCAATCATGCGGTCTCTTCGTTCTTTTGACAAATTTGCCATATCCATACCTCTTTTCACAGTTCATCGGACTGCATACTAAATAATATTGTAACATATTCAGATGTGTTTGACAATAAAAATGCCGCCACAAATACATAATAATAGGCGCAATGTCCGATAATCAGGACATCACTTCTCGGAACTTAAAAACTACTTGATATGATATAAAGAAACCTATATAATTTAATGTGAGGTGATTCTTTGCCGTTTATCATTGGAACTCTCGTTTTGGCAGTAGCTGTAATCACTTTTCTTATTATCCGAAAAAGAAAACAGCTTCAAAAAATCAAAGAGTCAGAAACCGAAATTCGCAACATTATTAATAATTACAATTCGGAATTAACGGGTTTATACAATCGCTATGTTTCTCATAGCGATGAGGTCGCTTTTGTTCAAAAATGGACACAGCCATATAATTATGTGCGTTCATTTGTTATCCCAAAAAAGATGGATTTGGCACAAGTGGTTAACGAATTCGTTGATTCTTTTTCTTCTTTGCATAATATCTTTGTCCACAAGAACGAAGAGTTTCTCATAACTGCTTCAAGCACATATAACGACCTTTTTTCCGATATTGACGGTAAATCTTTGGATGATCAGCAGCGCTGCGCTGTTCTGACGGATGAAGATCACAATCTTGTTCTTGCTGGAGCCGGAAGCGGAAAGACTCTTACAATAGCCGGTAAGGTTAAGTATCTTTGTGATGTGGTTGGCATTAAACCTTCGGAGATTCTCCTGATAGCTTTCACGAGAAAGTCTGCCGAAGAAATGACCGAGCGCATTTCCAACAAGCTCGGTATTGGCATAGAAGCAACTACTTTTCACAAGCTTGGTTTGGATATAATTAAGGAAGCGAGAAGTTACCGCCCTGACATCTTTGAAGATCTTGGCGGTTTTATCTCCAACTTCTTTGAAGAGGATTTCCTTAATCAACCGCAGCTTATCCGTTGCTTAATTGAGTACTTTGCTTATTATCTCAATATTCCTGCTGATATGTCATCGTATTCTTCTCTTGGAGAAATGTATGAGCATGAGAAAGCTATGGATTTTGAGACTATTCAGTCCAAATATGAAAAGTCAAAGTATGCGGATGATGAAGCACAAAGCAGAAAAGAGAATAAGCAAACTCTTGCGGGTGAATATGTAAAGAGTCTGGAAGAGGTTTCTATTGCCAACTTCTTATTTCTCAATGGTGTTAATTATGAATATGAGAGTTTGTATCCTTACGAATCTGATGATCCGATGCGTAAGGCATACAGACCTGATTTCTATCTCCCAGACTATGATATCTACCTCGAGCATTTCGGCATAGACAAGAACAACCGCCTTCCGTGGTTATCTCCGATTGAGGAAGAAAAATATCTTGATGGTATCCAATGGAAAAGAGCATTCCACAAACAGAATGGTACGAAGCTTATTGAAACTTATTCCTACTATTCTTCTGAAGGCAGATTAATTGATGAGCTTGATGCATTGCTCAAGAAGAATGGCGTTAAGTATGTTGAGCCGGACTTCTTTGATATCTTCGATAAGATATACGCAAAACAGGGCGATAAGTACTTCTCGGAGTTTATAAAGCTCTGCCAGACATTCATTACTCTGTTTAAGTCAAATGGATATAAGATTGAAGACCTGCGCTCGTTATCATATAAATGCCAAGCTTACAAGAATGATTTCTTTGTCAAGAGAACGCAACTATTCCTTTCAATCATCGAACCGATTCTCCGTTCCTATGAAGATATGCTGTGTAAAACCAAGAGCATCGATTTCTCTGATATGATTAATCTGGCAACAGATATCGTGTCCAGCGGGTTCCAAGTTGCACCATATAAGTATGTCATCATTGATGAGTTCCAAGATATATCTGTAGCACGATACAAGTTAGTCAAGGCTATTTTAGATCAAACCAATGCAAAGCTTCTTTGTGTGGGCGATGACTGGCAGTCAATATATCGTTTTACCGGTAGTGATATATCTCTGTTCACTAACTTTGAATCATATTTCGGATATACGAAGGTTATGAGAATAGAAAAAACTTACCGTAATTCTCAACAGCTCATTGATGAGGTTGGCAAGTTTATCACACAAAATCCTATGCAGTTGAACAAGTCCTTAAGGTCGGATAAGTCGCTTGAGTATCCTCTGGTTTTCTGGCGCTATTCTGACAATCCGTTTATTGCGCTTAAGAGAGTTGTATCGAAAATTATTTCCGAGTTTGGCGAAGAAAAAAGCATACTGTTCTTGGGTAGAACAACCTATGATTTTGAAATGCTTAAGGAGTCCGGTCTGTTTACTGTAAAAGGCGAAAAGATTAAGTTAATTGATTATCCGAACACTCCGGTTGAGTTTTTAACGGTACATAAATCCAAAGGTCTTGAAGCAGACAATGTTGTCCTTTTGAATTTTAAGAATGCAATACTTGGATTCCCCAACAAGATATCAGACGATCCGATCCTTGAACTTGTTTTAAGTTCTTCTGATGCATTTATTTATGCAGAAGAGAGAAGACTTCTTTATGTTGCTCTTACACGCACAAAGAATAGAAGTTATGTTCTTGTTGATGAATCATCTCCTTCTGAATTCTTTAGAGAGTTTAATCCATCAAACTCTGTCTTTATTTCGAATTCATTATTAGGCAAGCCCAATGAGGATACAGTGTATTGTCCTCGTTGTAAGACGGGTAGGCTTATAGTCAGAAAGAACGAGAGTACAAATCAATACTTTGTTGGTTGCTCTAACTTCCCACAGTGTGATTACTCAGTCAAGCAGACATCAATTTTAATGGATAAAAAGAGATGTCCCTATTGTGGCGGATTCTTGGTAAAACGAAAAGGGCCGCATGGCTTCTTCTGGGGATGCACGAATTATCCAAATTGCAGATTCACAGCAAAAGATTAAAGGAGTTTTCATATGTCTAAAATGAATAGGGAACTTGTTGGGAAAAATATAAGAGCTTTGAGAAAAGCGAACGGTGAAACTCTCGACCAATTAGGGAGAGTTATTGGAGTAGAGTACAATACAGTATCACAATATGAGACTGGTAAAAGAGCTATTCCTTTGGACTCGCTTTCTTTAATAGCTCAGCACTATGGTGTTTCAGCTGAAGTGATAATGACTCAAGATATGTCTTGTACTGAATATATGGATTTGGAACAACTTTTCAAATTGTTTGTAGATAATATTGAAAGACTGCTGCCGATATTTAAGCCAAAAGAATCCAGCCAATCGGAAGAATTATCTTGCGCATTAGAATTACATAGAAAAGCATATGAAGGTATTAAGACCATTTCTGCCGAATTTATTGAAGATATTTACAATGGGATAGAAGCGTATAGCCACATATATGAAAATATTAAAGATGATTCAAATGTTGTTGCTAATTATGCTGAATTGCTTATTCTGTTGTTGTCAGTCTTGAAAATAATGGTGTATTCTGATCAATTCGATCAGGTGGAGGCAGGAATCATTCATCCGGATGATAAAGAGTTTAGAGTTCTTATTGAGGACGAAGAGTACAAATATCACAAAAAGAACTTGAGAGAAGCAGTCATACGATTGCGCGAATTAAAATGCAAAGATTTAGCATATTACTACCTTGCTTTAGAATCTATCCTTCTTGTAAGGGATAATATTTTAGGTCGAGAACACGGCACCCTTCTTGGTCACGAGATGATGATTGAGTTTGCAACAATCAAGAATAAATATGCCCAAAGATTTGTTAAAATACTTATTGATGGTGTTAAGGATAGTATTCCACAAAACTTCACAAATTGAGAAGGACAAATAAAAAAATTTGTGCTATATTATTGATGAAGCAACAAACTAGGAGGGTAATTATGAAAAAGATATTGGCTATCTTTATTACGCTTGTTCTAATTCTCGGTGAATTCAGTGGGTGCTCATTAAGTGAGAAAAAAGCAGCTATAAGTGCATATAATACAGCACTTGAAAAGGCAACGGCAAAGAATGACGAATTGGTTTCCATAATATCCAATTCCGAAGAATTGATTAATGCAGATGAACCTGTTTATGATGCGGACACACTCCTTTCTTTTAAGTCCGCAGTTGCTGATGCTAAAGATGCTTTAGTTGAGTTACCCACTGAAATGCCAAAGAATGTTGAAGATATAAAGGGCATTACCGATGAAACTCTTAATAAAGTTGACTACACCGATCTCATAGAAAAACTCACAAATGCAAAGTCTGACTATGAGTACAGTGTTAAGCAGATGAAACAAGTGAATTGTCCGGATGAGTCTTTTGTTATTGAAAGGCTCAAGAAAGTTGAAGGAATAATGGAGATTGCACCTGCGACCGAAGATAATGATCCAAATGGAAATCTTGGTAAGCAAGGAGGCTACACCGCTCAAATCTACTTCTCGTATGAAGCAATTAATCAGTCAGAAATTTCAGGTTCTGATGTAATTGAGAAGGGAACTGATTGCGGTGGAAGCATTGAGATCTACAGAACGGTAGATGATGTAGAACAAAGAGATGATTATCTAGCAAACTTTGATGGCACAGCGTTAGCATCTGGATCGCATACAATTTGCGGAACTATCCTTGTAAGAACATCTGATTATCTTAAAGCATCACAACAACAGGAACTCGAAAAGGCAATAATTGATGCTTTGCTGGCTATCAATGAATAAGTGGAAAGGAGTTTTACTATGCCAATTGTTCAAGTACCATTTGAAGTCCCACCAGAGATTTACGATGGTATACTCGCAGGAAAATATAATATGTTTGGCGGTGTTGTAAGGGAAGCGGTTGGTGCTCACAAAGGACAAATTGTTAAACACCTTAAGCCTGTTGGTAAGGATATGGCTGATAAAGCTAAAAATGCCGGTGTTAGAGTTGCAGAACTCGTTAAAGAAAATCCCAAAATTGCTTTGGTTGGCGGCCTGGTCATTGGCGTTGGTGCCGGTGCAATTGCAATAGGAAAAAAAGTATCTCAAAGAATAAAAGAAAAAGACCAGGATGCTGTCAAAAAATTTGAAAAAGTTTTTAAGATTTACTTAAATGCTATTAAACATGGTAATTTAACTCTTGAAATTATTGAGGAAGTAATGGATGCCCTTACTGAATTGAACACTAGTAAAAGAGTTGAAGAATATAGTATAAAAATGACAGCAAGCGAATTAGAAGTTCTTTTAAACAGTATAAACGAATATACATTTGATTTAGCTAAACGAAACAATGTGGAGCTTTCTGAAGTAGAAAAACAGCGCTATGATGGTACTATTATAGGAATCATGCCATACTTAACTGCACAAAAGCGAATATTTGAAACAGCTGCATAAAGAGGAATATTAAGACGGAGATCTGATTAGATCTCCGCCTTTTTTTGTGACAGGGACACCCCATTTCCAATTAAGCGCTTAAGGGCTTATACTCGCTTATATAAACCACGTCGGCGAAGAGACTGTGTGTGAGTGTGTGTCGTTATAACTTTCTAATATATAAATCAATTATTTTTCAAAAAAATTTCATGTTTTTTGAAATTTTTTTATTTTTCTTAAAAATCTTTATGTTTTTGAATTATATAAAATAGGTGTTATGTATATTTGCACTTTGCGATATGCTCTAAATCTTGAGTACTTGATGTCATATTCTGCCTGCGCTTTAAGTATTCATCTGACTGTAAAAAAGCAGTATACCCCAGTGTAGCACGGGGGTGGTGCAATTAACAGCGCAGTGCGTAAATTAAAAAGGCATGACAAAATACGGGAAAACCGAAATTGATTCTCCCGGTAACTGTTATTTTTTCTAATTTCAGGTTGCCGTTCTCATCAAGGTTTTTTGTGAAGCAAAAAAATCTTGAATATTTATACTTCAATGTTATAATAATTGTATAAAGTAAAATATAAATGCTTTTGGGGTGACAACTATGAAAAAGGCATTATCTTTAATATTGGTATTGGTTATGATAATCGGTGTAATGCCGTTAAATACCTTTGCTGATGAAGGCACATCTAC
>JAILLB010000025.1 GCA_024693345.1 Clostridiales bacterium | reverse complement strand
GAGCCTGACTGTGTCTTAACTTCAGGCGAATCACTCATCAGACAATTCGTATACGGAAAAAGATTCTTCCAGAAAGAATTCGGAGTTGATGCACAAGTATCCTGGATACCAGATTCATTTGGTTTCTCGGGCATTATGCCTCAGATTCTTAAAAAGACAGGTGTCAAGTATTTTTCAACAGGAAAGCTGAGCTGGAATGACACTGATGAAATACCATATGACACATTCAAGTGGTCAGGAATTGATGGGTCAAGTGTTCTTACAATGTTCAACACAGTAAAATCTGTAAACGATAAAAACGACTTTTATGTCACATACAATGCAATGACAGAACCGGACTACGTAGTCGGTGCTTGGCAGCATTTCAAGAACAAAGACATTTCAAATGACGTTATATTCCCATATGGTTTCGGGGATGGAGGCGGCGGTCCTACTGAAGAAATGATTGAGCTTGCAAGAAGACAAACTCATGGAATTCCAGGTTGTCCTGCATTCGTTTTTGATACACTCAAAAACACATTTAAAACTGTGGACAAGCAGACAAAGGGCAGCAAATATCTCCCGAACTGGAGAGGTGAACTCTACTTTGAAGCTCACAGAGGAATTCTGACTTCACAGGCTAAAAACAAGAAGTTCAACAGAAGAAGCGAATTCAAGACACAAAATGCTGAAACTTCAGCCGTTACCAGTTCATTGTTGTTCAATACCAAATATCCGTCTGAAGAACTGTATGATACTTGGAGAAAAATCATGACTATGCAGTTCCATGATATTCTTCCGGGATCTTCCATTGCTCCGGTTTATGTAGACAGCGACAAGACATATTCGGAAATATTCAAAACAACGGATAAGATTAACGATTCATACCACGAAAAGGTGATTAAGAACGTAAACACCAAAGGCGGAACACTTGTATTCAACCCCAACTCGTTTGTTTCTGATTCAACAGTTGAACTTAACGGAAAGACCATATATGTTAAAGATATACCGGCCAAAGGATACAAAGTAGTTAAACATGAAAAGACTGCAGTAATAAAGGCAGACATTAAAGCAAAAACACTTGAAAACGATTTCTTCAAAGTTAAATTTGATGACAAATATGAGATAGTCTCAATCTGGGACAAGGAATGCTCAAGAGAGGTTGTCTTAAAAGGGGAAAAGGTGAACAGAATAGTTGCTTATGAGGATATACCTCAGATGTTTGAAAACTGGGAAATCCGCAGATACTATAAAGAAAAATTCTGGGATGTAAATGAAGTCGAAAGCGTAAAGGCATTCAATGAAGGCGAAAAGAGGGGTTTTGTTGTTGAAAGAAAGTTCAGCAATTCAACAATTATCCAGAAAATATATCTTTACGGACACGAAAAGAAGATTGGATTTGCCACTCACATAGACTGGAAAAACAACAGAATTCTCCTCAGAACGCACTTCCCCGTCGCAATTAATTCCGATGAAGCAACATATGACCTGAGTTACGGAAACATAAAGAGAACAACTAAGAACAACACAAGTTGGGATTGCGCTCAATTTGAAGTTCCTGCTCACAAATATCTTGATTTGTCCGAACATTCATATGGTGTTTCGCTCATCAATGACTGTAAGTATGGATGTGATGTGAAGAATTCAACAATATCCCTTACACTGTTAAAGAGCGGAACAGATCCCGATCCCAAAGCAGATCAGATTGAGCATGATATTGTTTACGAACTTTGTCCGCATAAATCCGACTTCAGAGACGCTGGCATAATAAAGAAAGCATACGAGCTCAATAACCCGATGAAAGCATTTGCAGTCGGCGCACAAAAAGGAAAACTGAAAGAAGAGTTCTCTCTGATTTCAGATCTCAGTGATAATGTATTTGTTGAAACAATCAAAAAAGCTGAGGATACAGATGATATTATCATAAGACTAAGTGAGCAGTTCGGTGACAGAGGAGTTGCAAGATTCAAAGTAAATTGTGATTTCGACTCCGCAGAACTATGCGATATGCTTGAAAACAAGGTATCCAAATTAAAATCTAAAGACGGATATGTTGAAATCGAAATGGTTCCATATGCCATTGAAACTATAAAAATTGCAAAATGATAATTCATTAACAGCCAAAATGCCATTAAGAAATCCAAGATTTTTCTTAATGGCATTTTTGATTATATAAACCTTTTTATAACTCTCAAATAGTCTTGTTTTGAATTAACAACTGATAGAATAAAAACACTATCATCTTCAACTTTGTGAACATAGAAAACTAGGTAATTACCATACACAAGAAATCTATAACCATTGCAGACTAAGATACGATCTTGCGGAACGGAACCACATTCGGGAAAATCTTCAAGGATTTTACATGTTTCACGAATTCCGTTAACAAAATTTATCGCTAAATCGACATTATTTGAATGTTCAACAATGTATAAAGCAATTTCCCTCAAATCATCTTCAGCTGTTTTAGAAAAAATAATTTTATACTTCATTGTTTCATCAATTCCAATTCAGAAGTAATTTTATCAAAAACATCATCGGCATTTTGTACCCTTCCAAGTTTGATATCATCAATAGCTTGTGCCAAATGTGAATATAAAGCAATCTTTGCCTCAAGCTCAGAAATATATTTTTGTTGGTATTGATAATCTTCATGACTTAGAACAACAACATCTTCTTTTCCATTAACTGTTATTGCCACAGGTGATTCTCTTGTTAACAATGAAATCTGTGCATAATTGTTTCTTATATCCTTAGATGGACGAATTGATATTATCTGATTCATAAGATACCTCCCATATGATATCAATATTATATCACAATTGTGCTACGCGGTCAACATTATACGCAGAATATACATACCAGGTTTTCCCATTTCATTGTAAAACAATTATTTTTTACATATGAAATATTTCTTTTCATCTTTATTGAATGATTCGAGTTTATCTGGGCCTGAGGATATACTCATTATCTCAAATCCCGTTTCAGTTAGAATCTTATTCAACGCTTTTTCACTGTGGTATTTTTGGACTTGAACTTCATCGCGTCTGGTCCACTGTTTTCCGTTCTTTTCAAAAAATGTCAGATAAAAATTGCACTTTCCTGTACTGGATTTGTAATAATTTCTCCAGACCAGGAACAATTCACCCATATCATACACATAAGAATTATCCGCATAAATTGTCTTATACCTGAATTCAGAATTGACATCAAATATAAAAAGACCACCATCCGCAAGTGATGAATACACTCTGGATATACATGAAGATAAAGATTCTTTATCCAATAAATAATTGAGTCCGTCAAGCGAGCAAATGGCGGCTCCGTATCCGTGACCCACATCCAAATATGCCATATCTTCACATGCATACTTAATCTTTAGATTCAGATTATTTGCTTTTGCGCTCGCAAGAGCAAGCATTTCATTGCTCAAATCAATTCCGGTAACATCATAACCTTTCTTTGCCATAAGAACGGAAAGACTTCCTGTTCCACATCCCAAATCAAGTATCTGTTTTGGAATGTTTGGTGAATATTTATTTATGGCATCACAACAAAACTCAGACAACTTTGAATAATCAAAGTCACCCATCAGCTCGTCATACCAGTTTGCAAGTATTGAGTAACTGTCTCCCATCACATTTTCCCTATGTTTCTCAAAACCGTATAGTAACCACCATTGCCGTATTTCAGACAGGTGTTGATTCTTGTCAGTGTAGCTGTGCTCAGTCCGGTTTCTTTTCTTATTTCGTTATACTTTACACCATCTTTAATCATTGATGCTGCCCAGAATCTCAGGATAAGATCGTTTTTTTCCGTCTTTGTGCAAAGGTCATCAATGAATTTGTCACATTCATCTTCAGTTTTCAGGCTTATAAGGCCTCTGTACAGAAAAATCCTCATCTCATCGGTTATTTCGTTAGCCATAATCATTTCGCTCCTTGTTTTAAGTTGTTAACATTTTAGCACTTTAAAAAGAAATTTTCAACATGACGTATTAACGATTATCGAAAAACCAGCCTCTTTTTGAGAAGCTGGTTTTGCACTTATCTGAAATCTGTTTTTTTATCGCTTAAAAGAACTCTTTTTCTCCTGATTGTGTACTCAATATCAACCAGTTCCGTCACCGTGTCCATCAAGTACTTAATTGGTATATTCGGACCGACAAAGTTAAGTTCATCACAGCATAAAAGCAATCTGACTGAAGTCTTTCCATCATTTTCACTGACAGACAATACATCCATCAAGGGACTTATATCTATCGTTTTGACACCTGACTTTGTCTTTTTGTCAACTACTACACTTCCACTCAAAGATGAACGGATCTTTTCAATCAATTCTTCGGATGGTTCTATATCAAATACGTATTCGTATTCCGCCCACATTATATCCTTGAATTTTCCGATTGGTTCATAGCAGTCAAGAAATCTGATTCCCTGAGGCATTACTGAATTCATAGTCTCAGTAATCTTTTCGAATGGAATATCTTCCGTAACTGAAAAATCCATGTATTCGCATTCTGATGAGACGCCAACTGGAAGCGGTTGAGAAAAAACTATCTTCGGGTGTGGATTAAAACCCTGAGAATAATAAATAGGAAGTCTTGATCTAAGGAAAGAAGCTGTCATTGTTCTGTTCAAATCAAGATGGGAAATGAACATCAGGCTTCCGCTCTTTGAGTATCTGACCCTTATTTTTTTTGGTTCAAATTCGGACACCATGTGTTCTTACCTCCCAAACTGTTTGCTTCGCATCCGGCACAACCTTCTGCACAGCTCTGTGTTGTCTTGTTCATATACGCAAGTTTCTTTTCTCTCAAAAAATATCTCTTGCTTGACCCAATATCTATGAAATCCCATGGCAGTATTTCATTTTCATCACGAACTCTGCAAGCGTAGAAATCCGGATCAATTCCGGTCTCCTTAAATACCTCACACCATAAGTCGTAATCAAAATACTCTGTCCATCCATCAAGCCTTATGCCCTTTTCGTGAGCCTTCAATATTGCTTTTGACAGTTTTCTGTCGCCCCTTGCAAATATCGCTTCAATTCTGCTAACTTCCGCACTGTGGTAGTGGTATATTATCTTTTTGCTTGTAATCTTGTCCCTGACATATAACTGCTTTTTTTTCAGTGTTTCAAGAGAATCCTGAGCTTCCCACTGGAATGCAGTAAAGGGCTTAGGTACAAAACATGCAACCGACATTGTGACCTGAGGAGTTCCCTTAGGTCTGTTTTCGGTTTTATAAAATTCATCTATTATTCTCTGCGCAAGATCTGCCATTCCATCAAGATCTTCGTATGTTTCGGTTGGCAAACCTTCCATAAAATACAGTTTTACCTGTCTCTTTCCGCCCTCATATGCAATTCTGCATGCCTGGAAAATATCTTTTTCTTCAATGTTTTTATTAATGACATCTCTGAGTCTCTGTGTTCCCGCTTCGGGAGCAAAAGTAAGGGTGCTTGATCTGACGGAATACACCTTGTCCATCAGTTCTCTTGTGAAACTGTCAGCTCTCAATGAAGGAAGATTGATGGATATTTTTCTTGGATCTGTCCACTCCAGCATCTTATCTGTGAGTTCACGTATTTTGGAATAGTCGCTGATTGAAAGAGATGAGAGTGTTATTTCATCATACCCTGTGTAATCCGCAAGTGCCTTTGCCTGCTTTACTATGGTATCCGGAGATTTCTCTCTAACCGGTCTGAAAAGCTGTGCGGCCTGGCAGAATCTGCATGCTCTTATGCATCCTCTTCCTGTCTCCAGAGTTATTCTTCCCTGAACTGTGTCTATAAAAGGAACAATCTGTGTTTCCGGATACGGACCTTCATCCATATCTTCGACAATTCTCTTTACAACAGTTTTAGGAACATCGTCATACTTAGGTCCAAAACTTTTAATCGTTCCGTCTTCATTGTATTCAACGTCGTACAGAGACGGAATATACAAACCTTTTATATGACTTAGTTCTCTAAGAGTCTGTTCCCTTGTACAACCGCGTTTTTTGCAATCATCAAAGCATTCTGCAACTTCGGCAATTTCGTATTCGCCTTCTCCAATAAGAAAGGCATCTACAAATTCTGCAACCGGTTCAGGGTTGAAAGCACATGGTCCGCCCGCTATGACAATCGGGTCGTTTTCTGTTCTGTCCTGAGCACATATAGGGATGTTACCGAGTTCCAGCATATTGACCATTGTTGTATAGCACAATTCGTACTGAATCGAGAATGCAACCATATCGAATTCATTCAATGGATCAGATGACTCAATGGAACATAGAGGAATATTGTGAGTTCTCAGCTGTTCCTCCATGTCGGGCCAGGGTGAAAAACATGCTTCGCATGAGCAAAAGTCCAGCTTGTTCAAAACATCTCTGAGTATTCTTACTCCTAGATTTGACATTCCTATCTCATATATGTCCGGAAAGCAGAATACAACCCTTGTGCTTACTGAATCTTTAGGCTTGCATTCTCTTCCCCATTCTCCTCCGGTATATCTTCCCGGTTTTTCAACTTTTCTCAGTATACTCTCTGGTATTTTCATCAATCTTCCTCAAAGTTTCTGATTCTCTTTCTGCATATTGACCTGTAATTGCAATATATGCAGTTTTCTTGTTTTCTGTCTTCGTTTCCTTCTTTTTTCGGACTGGCCTGTGCTGCACCCGATTTCATTTCATCAACATTTTTGAATATTGATTCCACTATTGCGGATTTCAGTTCATTCATCTCATCAATTGTCTTTTTGTTCTTTTTGGGTGCAAATGCCTGATTTGTTGCCTTTTGAGATTTTTCATCATCCAAAGTCATGCCTTGAATGTTTACAGTCTCTTTTGAATCTTTAATCCTCATATTCGGCTTTGTTTCAACATAGCAAACACCACCAGGAATTATTTTTTTACCACCATAGTATTCGCTTCCATTCTCCCATATAGAGAAAAGATACAAAAGCATCTGATCGTTTATTCCGAGTTTTGCTTTCTCAGGATCAAATTTCTTGTTGGATTTTTTGTAATCTATAACCCTGACATAAACATTTCCTTCGCCATCTTCGAATGTATCGACTCTGTCTATGATACCCTGAAGAGAAATGTTGGTTCCTTCTTTTTCAATTTTCATCGGCTTGATTTTGCTGTTCTTGCCGATTTTTAGTTCGAAATCCGAAGGCTGGTAGCCGCTGTTGGTGAATTCTTCTCTGATTGCCTGAGCAAATTTGAGCGATTGTCTCACTATAAAGTCAACTGTGTGTCTTATATCTGGCGGTTGGTTTTCTTTTTCTTTTCCGGTCAGTTCAACCATATACTCTTCGGCAGCATCGGATATCTTTATTTTCAGATTGTCATCATCCATTCCGCCTGCAGCAAACTGAGCCACGTTTTCAAGAATGCTGTGTATAAGGAGTCCTACATTTCTTGCATCAAAATCCGCCTTTCCGGGTTCTTCTGACAGGTTGAGAACATATTTGCACATAAACTGGAAGTGGCAATCCATGAATGATTCAAGTTTTGAATGGCTAATTTCAAACTTTTCATTGAAACATTCGAGTGCGAGTGCCTGCTCTATTGTGCACTCGTCCGAAGAAATATCTATACCGGAATATTCAAATGAGTCTTTGTATTCTTCATCTTCTTCCATAATCTCGCGTATTATCTCATAAATCCTTCCTTTACCTCTGGAAGCTTTCTCGTATGCAGGTCTTTTTCTCCATATGAGATCAGACTGATCACTCTTCTCATAAGAATTCTCTTTGAAATTATTGAACAATCTCTCAACTTCTTTAAGAGATCCGGACTTATCGCTTTCATGACCATCTGCCTGATATGCCGCATATGTAATTACGAGGTTTGTTGTCGGTCTGCACAAAGCGGTGTAAAAGCAATAGAGTTCATTTGACACCTTGATGTCAAGTGTATCGTGGAATTTGCACTCCAATGCAGACAGGATTGTCTTTTCGGATTCTGTAAATATGCCATCATCCGGAACCGATGCCGGGAACACGCCGTCATTTGCGCCCATTATGTACACTGTTTTTGCCATATGCGGTCTGACTTTTTCTGCATCACCTATGAGCACTTCATCGAGTGAAGTGGGAATTGTACCGAGACTTACTTCGGAAACAGCAAGTCTGAACAGCTGCAGGTAGTCTTCAGCATCACACTCAGTCAGGCACTGTTCTGTCATTACTGTTGTATCAAGAGTTGAACAAATTGCTTTCCAGAGTGCATCAATTCTGCGGGATTCGGATAAATTGCCGTTCTGTTTTATGAATTCCGATTCTTTTACAAGTTTTTCAGGTATGTTTAAGTACATCAAGAAATCATAGAGTGCGGTTGCATGCTCTCTTGGTGTCTTTGATGTCATTATTGCAGTGTAGAATCTGGACAACACTTCATATATCTTTTCTCTGGCACTGTTTGCGTATTTCAGAGTTTTCTCTGACTCTTCCGTCACTTTTGCACTGTACCCAAGAACATTTTTAGTCCAGATGTTTCTGTATGCGCTCAGATTTCTTGGGTTCCATTTTTCAACGTAACAAGTTAAAGCAGTTTCTTCATCCATTGTCAGGTCAATATACCCGGATTTTGCAATATTTAAAAGATCCGATGAATCCGAACCATATATCAATGTCTGGTACACCTTTTCAATAAATCTTATGAGGTGCATACCGGAAATGTTAGGTCTGTTCGACAGATAATAAGGGATCCCGTATCGTCTCATCGCGGCATCTATTACACCCTCATAAGTCTTCGTGTCTCTCATGAGAACAGCCATTTCGCCGTATTTTTCACCATTCATCACGCGTTTGCAGATGTCAACGCAAACTGCTTCCGCTTCCGAATAGATATTAGCGCACGAAGTTACGAATATATGTCTGTCATTTTCGTCTAGGTCAATACTTCCGGCAAAATTGCTTTTGTATACATTTTCAGCAAGATATTTCATCTCTATGTTTGTATAGTTTGATGAATTCTTGTGTATAATGGCAGTAGTTGTTTTGCCGTATTTCTTGGCAAGATCACCCAGTTTTCTCTCTGTATCCGTAGCCGACATGAATGTGTTTGAATATGCATCGTATTCGGGTATGAAACTAAACACGACATAAATGTTATTTGCTGATTCGAATATCTCATCAAGCATGAGATATTCAGCATTGGAATACTCTGAAAAAGAGTCTATGTAAATATCGCAGTCTTTGAAAAGACCATGGGCTTTTTTAGCTGCAGCCTCCATCATGCCGTCGGGATCTTTCCACTTCTTTTCGACTTCTTTGTCAAAGAGAGAATAAATAAGGGCAAGGTCTTCAAATTTGTTTTTCAAAATAACATTTTCAGGACCATCCAGTCTTTCCGATGCTCCATGAAGTTGTTCGGGAGTAATAAGATTGGATCTAAGTTCTTTTCTTCCCGCCACAAGTTTTTCAATTGCAGTGGTATCAGTTTTGGATATTGTGTTATATTTTTTGAATGTCTTAATGTTTGACCTTACAACTCCATACATGATGTCTTTTTTCATTCCGGGAGTTATATAGTTTTCGCAGAGGCCCCCTCTGTTTAAGAAAACATAGTTGCAGAGTTTTGAAAAGGTAACAACTTCAACTAGTTCAGATATATTCTCATTTGCTATTGAGTGCTGAGCATTAACTTCTTCACGGGCGGGAACCAGATACAGTCTCTTTTGAGCAGAAGTAGGCTTCTTCATCTCATCAAACAGATATGTACTCTTTTTTGCACCGGCACGGCCATAAACAAAAGTTACCATTTGCTCCCCCCTATTTCAGTAATTCAAGATTTCTTTTTATAGTCGCACGTTTTCTCCACGAAAAAGCGCGTTTATTGAATTCTTCATCACTCATCTCGTCAAGTGTTTGTATATCCAGGTTTACTATTCTGTTTTGCCTGAAAAAATCTATGGGTGTTTCTTTTACATCTTTGCACAGCGGACATGAAATCTGGCAAAGATCACAGCCCCATGCAGATCCATATTTTCTAATATACTCCACCTGTTCGTCAGGCAATTCGCCTTTTTGCTGCGTTACAAAAGAAAGGCAAGGCATATTGTCTTTGTTCATGGGACATGCTGATTTGCAATTTCCGCATTTTAAGCATTCTTTTACTGTATATTTTCTTTCTTCGACACCGAAAAGTTCAGGTTCACCTTCCGACAGTATTTCACCAATGAAGACATATGAGCCGTATTTTTCGTTTATGAGGAGATAGTTTTCTCCTTTTACACCGAGACCTGCTTTTGCAGCCGCCTCTGTTTCTTCAATCGGAGATTTGTCTGCAAATCCTGCAAAACCTACCCCAAATTCTTCTTTCAACTCTGGAATAATGATGTCAAAGAGCGAATCCATGTAGTAATGGTAGTCATAACTTCTGGCATAAAGAGAGATGTTTCCTTCTTCATTATCTTTTACATAATACGGCACCAGAAATACTATGGCTGTTTTAACTTTTTCCGGATCGAGTCCGGCTCTTTCGATGACATCTGCTCTTCTCAGGTTACATTCGGATATGGGAAGTGCGGCAAAGTATTCTATTTTCTCTTTATCAAATATGCTTTTTAGCACATTTTGCATTTTTCGCACCTCCTGAAAACTTAATATTCTTGAATGAATCAAGCAAATATGGTAGAATTATTAAGAAATTCACTACATATAGTATTATACCATATTATTTTACGATTGTTGAAAATATTTTATAGGAAAGGCAAATCATGGCAAGCAAAAAGCAAAATTACGACGACAGCAGTATCACCATGTTAAAGGGAGCGGAGAGAGTCCGTTCCAGACCTGCCGTCATGTTCGGATCTGACAGCATAGAAGGTTGTGAACAGTCAGTTTTCGAAATCCTGTCTAACTCTGTAGACGAAGCACGTGAGGGATACGGTGATGAAATCATAATCACTGTACTCACTGACGGAACAATTTCCGTAGAGGACTCAGGACGTGGTGTTCCTCTTGACTACAATGAAACAGAGGGCAAATACAACTGGGAACTCGTGTACAACGAACTGTATGCGGGAAGTAAATACAACAACAACGAAGAGGGGGCAAACTACAAGTTCTCTCTCGGTTTCAACGGACTCGGTGCAGCTGCAACTCAGTATGCTTCCGAATTCATGAAAGTTCAGTCATACAGAGACGGTGAAGTTCTCGAAATCAACTTTAAAAAAGGTTATTCTGACGGCGAACTGACCAAAAGACCTCTCGGAAGAAAAGAAAAGCAGCACGGAACCATCGTTACATGGAAACCGGATATTGATGTTTTCACGGACACCAACATACCGAAGGTGTTCTTTGAAACCATGCTCGAAAGACAGGCGGTTGTAAATGCAGGCCTTACATTCAGATTCCGCTGGCAGTTGTCTGAAGGCGGATATGACGAAAAAGAATACGTTTACCCTGAAGGCATAGCAGACTATATAGAGAGAGTCACAGGAGGAAAATATTTCACTCCTATCCAGCTCTGGAAAATAGAGACATCGGGACGAGACAGACCGGATAAACCCGAATACAGCCTCAAAGCTGAAATATCTTTCTGTTTTTCTAATGAAGTTAACATGATTGAGTATTATCACAACTCAAGTTACCTTGAATACGGCGGTTCCCCGGACAGAGCAGTAAAAACAGCATTTGCTTTTGCGATAGACAAATATACAAAACAGCAGAACAAATATAACAAGAATGAATCAAAGATAAGCTTTTCGGATATTGAAGACAGCCTTGTTCTTGTCATCAACAGTTTCTCCACACAGACTTCATACGCAAACCAGACAAAGCTCTCCATTTCAAACGAGTTCATTTACCAGGCACTGTGTGAATTCATGAAGCAGAATCTGGAAGTGTATTTTGCACAGAAACCTGCCGAAGCTGACAAAATCATGGCCCAGATTCTTGTCAATAAGAGAAGCCGTGAATCTGCAGAGAGCACAAGAATTAATCTCAAAAAGACACTGACTTCCGCAAGTGAAGTTACGAACAGAATTGAAAAATTCGTAGCATGCCGCTCTAAAGACAAAGACAAACGCGAACTATACATAGTTGAAGGTGATTCTGCTTTGACATCATGTAAACTCGGACGTGATGCTGAATTCCAGGCAATCATTCCTGTAAGAGGTAAAACTCTTAACTGTCTGAAGTGCGGCTATGACAGAATATTCAAGAGCGAGATCATCGTTGATTTGCTCAGAATAATAGGGTGCGGCGCGGAAATCAAAGGTAAATCCAAATCAAGTTCCGGAAAAGATTTCAGTCTTGAAGCCTTGAGATGGAACAAGATTATCATCTGTACCGATGCCGATGAAGACGGATTCCAGATCAGAACCCTTATCCTAACGATGTTCTACAGACTCCTTCCCACGCTTATTAAAGAAGGAAGAGTGTTCATTGCTGAATCTCCTCTGTTTGAAATAACAAGCGGCGGAAACACGTATTTTGCATATGACGAAAAAGAAAAAGTTGAAATACTTGAAAAACTCGGAAATGCAAAATATGTTCTTCAAAGATCAAAAGGACTTGGTGAAAACGAACCTGAAATGATGTGGCAGACAACAATGAATCCTGCCACAAGAAGACTTATAAAAATCTGCGAAGCAGATAAGGCACAGACTGATTACATATTTGAAACGCTTCTTGGCGATGATCTTGTTGAAAGAAAAGAGTACATTGCAAGAAACGGCAAATATTACATCAAGGACGCAGATGTGTGAGAGGTAGGCCATGGCTAAGAAGAAACAAATTAAACATTCCACTTTCGAAGAAATGGTACCTGCTCCGTCTACACCGCAGCCCATTACCGAAACAATAGAAAAGAACTACATGCCTTACGTCATGTCAGTCATCATTTCAAGAGCCATTCCTGAAATAGACGGATTTAAACCGGCACACAGAAAACTGCTCTACACCATGTATACCATGGGACTCATGACGGGACAGAGAACAAAAAGTGCAAACATCGTCGGTCAGACAATGCATTTAAACCCTCACGGAGATGCTTCCATTTATGAGACAATGGTTCGTCTAACAAGAGGTCATGCAGCACTGCTCCACCCGTTTATAGACTCAAAAGGATCATTCGGCAAACAGTACAGCCGTGACATGGCATATGCAGCTTCCCGTTACACAGAAGCAAAACTTGATCCAATATGTAAAGAGATATTCAACGGAATAGACAAGAATGCAGTCGACATGGTTCCTAACTATGACAACACCACAACGGAACCAACACTGCTCCCGACATCATTCCCGAATATTCTCGTGTCTTCAAACATGGGTATTGCTGTTGGTATGGCAAGCCAGATTTGTTCATTTAACCTTGAAGAAATCTGCAAAGGTACAATTGCAATTCTAAAAAATCCGAAGACGACGACAGATGAATTATTGGAGATAATTAAAGCACCGGACTTCCCAGGTGGTGCGCAGCTAATCTATGACAGAGAAAAGATGAAAAATCTTTTCGAAACTGGTCGCGAATCGTTGACACTGAGAAGTAAATATGAGTTCGATTCAAAGAACAACTGCATTGAAATAAAGGAAATTCCTTATTCAACATCAATTGAACTCATTCTCAAAAAACTCACCGACATGATCAAAGACGGTTCTCTCAAGGAAGTCACTGACGTGAGAGACGAGATTGACTTGCATGGATTCCAGCTTGCACTTGACATAAAGCGCGGAGTGGATCCTGATATTCTTATGTCAAAACTGTTCAAGAAGACTCCACTTCAGGACGAGTTTGCTTGCAACTTCAATGTGTTGATTGACGGCGAACCCAAAACTCTCGGTGTTAAAGCTCTGCTTGAAGAGTGGATCAGATTCAGAATTGGTTGTCTGAGACGGGAACTGACATTTGATCTTGAGAAAAAATCCAGACTCCTACATTTGCTTTTAGGTTTGGGAAAGATATTGCTCGACATTGACAAAGCAATAAAGATAGTCAGAGAAACAGAAAAAGATTCAGAAGTTGTTCCAAACCTCATGAAAGGTTTTGAAATTGACCAGCTCCAGGCTGAATATATAGCTGAAATAAAGCTCAGACATCTCAACAGAGAGTACATTCTCGACAGAATCTCCGAGATTAAGCAGCTTCAGGAAGACATAAAAGATCTCCGTGAAACAATTGATTCAGACAACAGGGTCAAGAAACTCATAGTTAAACAGCTCGAAGACATAGTCAAGAAGTACGCTATTCCGAGAAAGACGGAAATAGTTTACGAAGACAATGCAGTTGAATTCAATGAAAGCAATTTCGTTGAAAACTATAACGTGAAACTCTATCTGACTAAAGACGGATTCTTCAAGAAGATTACACTTGTCTCTTTGAGAGGATCAGATGTTCAGATGGTCAAAGAGGGTGATGAAATCACCATGACTGAAGATGCTGAAAACATCACTGAAGTAATGTTTGTCGGTTCCAACTGCCAGATGTACAGATGCAAAGCATCAGAATTTGACAGCGTGAAAGCATCTCAGCTCGGTGAATACGTTCCCGCAAAACTCGGATTTGACGAAAATGAACACGTTGTAACCATGATTGTAGGACCGAGATACGACAGTAATGATAAGCTTATATTCATTTTTGAAAACGGAAAAGGTGTAAAAGTTCCGATTAATCTCTACAAAACAACTTCTAACAGAAAGAAACTTGTGGGTTCATTCTCAAAGACATCTCCTATAGTTGCATGCTTCCTTGAAAAGGAAAAGACAAATCTGGACATATTGATGGTATCCAGCGACAAGAAAGGTATTTTGATCAGTTCAAAACTCATCCCTGAAAAGTCTACAAGAACAGCTGCAGGATCAACACTGTATAAAGTTAAAACAAACCACAAAGTAGTGTCTGCAGTAATCTTTGACGAATCGATGAAAAAGGGTTCCGGATGCAGAAAGATAAAGATTCCGGCTACCGGTAGTTCTCTGTAAGGAATTATTGGCATGACAGTTTACATAGCCTCAAAGGATAAAGTCTTTTCAAGAATGCTTGAACTCGAAGTGAGTTCATACGGAGCTGTGTATTTCGAAATAGAGAGCGGAAAGATTCCAAACGGGGGCGTATCCCTTATTGAAGCATCAATGCTCTCTTCAGTGGTTTTACCTGATGACAAAGACAATGCTCCCATCATTGTGTATGGATACAAGGAAGAACTTGAAAATCTTTCATTCAATTCATATATAACGATGATCACAAGGCCGTTCAGAATCCCAGGTTTGATTTCGATGATTTTTGAACTTCCGGGAAATGACAACCAGTCACTGAAACCAAAAACCGTATCTGACAAAATGTATATTTATGACATTTCAAGGCAGGTTAAAATCGGGGAAACATCGGTTAAACTTTCAAAATACGAATTCAACATTTTCAAATACCTTTACAACACAAAGGGAAAGTTTTCCACAAGAGATTCAATTAATAAGAACGTATTCAATTCGGAGCTTTCTTCATCGTATGAAGTTGATGTAATAGTGTGCTCGATGAGAAAGAAGTTCATGAAGTCTTTTTCCAAGAAAATAATAAAGACAAAAAGAAGTATGGGATATTACATCTAGTTGCAAAAAAGCGCTGTCAATGAACCATTTGGTTTTGTTTGACTGCGCTTTTCGTTCCTGCTGAGTTTACAGTTATGTGAATAAGTTTTACATCAAGTTGTGTTGAAAATTGACTTTTTGTAAACGATGACATATAATTAAGTCATAACAATAGCAAATGGGGAGAAATGTATGATAACAGATTTTGGAAAACTACTCAGAATTATTAGAATAAACAGCGGTGACAGTTCAAAAACGATGGCCAAAAAGCTGAACTTATCACCTTCGTATCTTTCTGCAATAGAAAACGGGAAAAGAAACATTCCTGTTGATATGGAAAAGCAGTTATGTTCTGCATATCCTCTTTCTGAGATTGACAAAGAAAAAATACATAAAGCAATATATAGTTCGAGTGACACAATTAAAATAAATCTAACAGACTTCGCAGAGAAAAAGCAAAAGTTGATATTTGCTATCACAAGAGATGACATTTCAGATGATACAATAGACAAAATGTTTAACTTGATAGTTGAGGAAAAGGCAGCCAAATAATGGAATCCAATCATTCAGTCAGAATGCTGATTGGTTTTGGAAACATCAATGTTAAACTCAAAAGAGACAATGATGACAAAGAATATCCATATGTCTTAGGTGCACATGGATATTGCGTTATCAGCATTAATGACAAAGATAAGTTTTCGTCCAAATTCGGAAAAAACACTTCTATAGAATCGAATAAAATTCGAAAAAGCACAATTGGCATAATCAAGCAATTGTGTTCTAAGTCGTTGTCTGAATATTATAAAACCAATGATCTTCCCTGTTCGCACATCCAATCACACATTGATGAAATCAGCAGTTATTTGTTCAACAAAATCAAAGGTAGCGATGAACTTGATTCATTGGGATTAAAGGTTGATGACTTTGTTCTTGAGAACATTTCGGTGCAGGAACAGAATGATGTTTCAGACTATATTGTTGTAGATGAAAACAGAAACAATCTCTTTAAGGTTATTGTTGCCATAGTTTTATCTCTCGTTGTTATTTGTGTCTCAACTATCATTGTGATTACCACTTTGAATAATAAAAAAGAAGTTACAAGTGAGTCCACAACAATCATCGAAACCGAAGAGACGACTCAAGGAGCACAAATCGAATACGGAAAACAAGTTGATTCTGGCAGTATAAAACTCAGATACGACTATGACGGCTGGAGCGTATACGAATGCGATAAAAAAGCAACGAATATAAATATTCCTGACACAATCGAAGGAGTTGCAGTCTATAAAGTTGAAAATGGCACCTTCAAAGATTGTTTGAATCTCGACAGTGTACAGTTGCCAAATGGCCTTAAATATATATCTGATGAAGCATTTTACAACTGCCAATCCTTAAAAGAAATAGTTATTCCGGATAGTGTGAGATTGATTGGAGATTCAGCATTTTCCAATTGCACAAAACTGAAAAACGTAGTAATTCCAAATAGTGTTACCAGCATTGGAGATTTTGCATTTGATACTTGCAGTAATCTTTTGAGTATTTCAATTCCGCAAAGCGTCACAAGCATCGGATTCAGAGTTGTTGGCAATTGCAACAAACTATCTAGTATTTCCGTTGCACCTGAAAACACAGTTTATTTCGAAAAAGGCAACTGCATTGTTGAAAAAGCAAGTAAAACTATCATTGCCGGATGCAATGCAAGTGTGATTCCTAATGACGGAAGCGCCATAATCATAGGAGATAGTGCTTTTGAAATGTGTCATGATTTTGTAGACGTAATTATTCCTTCCGGCATTGAAGTCATTGAACATTTTGCTTTTGGCAACTGTGACAATTTGAAGAGTTTTTACATTTCAGAAACAGTAAGACAAATTGGTGATGAAATATTCTGTGGATCAAATGCTTTAGAGGTAATTACAGTTGATTCAAACAACAATACATATCACAGTGTTGGCAACTGCGTAATAGAAACCGAAAGCAAAACACTCGTCATTGGATGCAAAACAAGTATAATTCCAAACGACGGAAGCGTAACAAAAATAGGTTATATGGCATTCTGTAGATGCAAAGAACTTATCTCAATAGTAATTCCGGAAGGCGTTACTACTATTGGAAATCAGGCATTTGTTGGTTGCAGTAATATGACAAGCATAGAAATACCATCAAGTGTAACCGAAATTCAACATTATGCATTCTCTTCAGACAATAGTTTATCAGACATTTATTATAAAGGCACACGAGAACAGTGGAACAAAATAAAGATGGACAGAAATGACACTTCATTAAATGGTGTTAACATCCATTATCTGGACGAGTAAACAGGAAGGAATATAACACATGGATAAACAAATATACTGTCCTGTTTGCGGAAGTCCACACACAACAGCCAAATTATTCAATACATATAAATGTGACAGCTGCGATACAACTTTCAAACTCAAAGAATCTCTCAATGTGGATTTTTCAACTTCAGATATTTACAAGAAGACAATAAGCAGCATTCTTGAAATTAACACCATCGTTAATGGAGAAGAACAATTCGGAACAGGTATCGTCGTCTCAGATAAAGGACACATACTTACTTGTGCACATTTATTGTCTAATTCAACAGAAAACGAGTCAAAAGTCAAAAATTTCTGTGATGCTATTGTTGCAAAAGGTAAGACAAATGAAAAAATAATCAAAACAGAATTAATCTCTTCTGACAAGATACTCGATCTTGCCCTACTGTATTCAGAAGAAGCAAAAAAATACCCTCCGATTGTAATACCTAATGTATATATAAAAACAGGAGAGCATATTTGTGCGATTGGCAACAGCAAGGGAGAAGGCCTTTGTGTTGTTGATGGAATAATAAGTGATTCATGCAGAATAGTCGGAACAAATGACTACATTGTTATTTCTGCACCAGTTACTTCCGGATACTCAGGTGGACCTGTTTTCAATGCAAAAGGCGAAGTCATTGGAATAATAAAGGGCGGGCGAGATGGTGCTGTTGCAATGAATTATGCCATTTCTTCGAGTATTATTAAATCTTTCTTTAACAAGCACTCAGCAAGAATTCTCCCTCCTCTATAGGAGGTGAGATGAATTGCGGGAAAGAGTGCGCCGTTTAGTTTGAAATTGTCTGCAAATGCATGTCAAAACAATTGAATATATTGCTCAAAAATGGTATAATCTGCTTACAACATAAAGCACAACCAAATCATCAAAAAAAGCACAAATAAAAATCAATAATACCAACCTGTCGGGACACCGGGGCTAGACCCCTTACCTATGCCAGAACAATCTGGCACAACAGGGTAAAATAGATTAGATGATGCAAATCATCTATGAAGCCCCCACCTCAGTGCAAACAGGTGGTGGTTAGTTCACAAAGTATTCATTGTAATCCACATTTTGGATATGCAAAAAGCAGGGCCGTCTGGCCCTGCTAATTTTGTGCTTACTCACTATCAGTCATAAAATCCTGTTTCGGAAGTAAATGTTGTATCAACGTATCCAATATAAGTATTTCCCTGTGCCATTTCAACTACTTTGCCCTGAGCATCTACTACAGATAACTCTGAAGAAACACTTTTCTTGGACCAGAAGCATTTCTGAACTTTTCCATTGCAGAAATAATATGCTGTTCCGCTTCCGGTTGTTCTAACTTCAGTCATATATGGGTCTGTGGAGACACCTGAATTAATGATGCTGACATCAGTTACTATTACAAGAAGATTTTTAAATGCAAGCTGTTCTTTTGTCTCGGCATCTTTGTGTTCGCTGCCTTCCTGGAAACGAACATATGTCTTTGTATCTTCGTTGTATCTATATTCCACAAGCATACTTGTCTGTGTTCCACTTGCTGTAAATTTAAGTTTTACGTATGTTGCACTCTCTGTTCCTGCAACTCCGGGTTCTGAATTTGAGGTATGCTTAAGGCTTTCAATTACTTTTCCGCTAACTGTTCCACCAGCTTTTACAAACTTAGAGGAAGACTTGTTAGTCAAAACTTTTTCCATTGCTTCTTTTGTTACGCACGTATCATAAAGAAGATCTGCTCTGTCGCCTCTGTGTCTGATGGTATTATACATGTCGCCGCCTTCAGCAGTTGCAAACCAGTATTCTGTCTGTGTGTTTACGATAAGGTCAGCGCCATTGCTTCCGTATCTCTCTCTTAAAAGATCATAGATGTTATACGGAGAACCTTCAGAGCACGGACCGCCATGACATACGAGAATTGCATTGTGGCTCTGTGCCCAGTCAACTGTAAATTTACGAGCTGAGCGTACATTGCATATGTATGGAATTTCTTCGTAATCTGAATAAACAGCCAAAAATCTTGTTATTCCGGGTGCTACCAGTCCTTCATAAACGATTGCCGCATCATTAAGACCTGACTGATGTTTCAGTGCAAGAGACGAATTGTCAACAACAACGGCAATCGGTCTTGTATTTGAAAGATCTTTTTCTGTTGCATATCCCGTTAGCGGGTCAACATAATCACCTATATGAATTACGGGTTCTTTAGTAGTTACCTCTTCAGTTGTTTCAGCTGTTGTGGATTCAGTTGTACTTTTATCCTTTGTAACAATAATGTCGCTCTCTGTTGTTGTATCAGTTCTATTGTTTGTACAACTTACGACCATAAAACAATGACAAATTGCCAAAGCAACTGCAGCTATAGCGATTAACAGTTTTTTGATTTTCAAATTCATATCGCACCTCGTATATTTTAGTTTAAATTAAATATTAACACATTAACAGTTGAGAGTCAAATAATTGGGTTACTCTTTGTTCTTTCTTTTACTCTCATTTTTTTGAAGAATGTCTTTAATAAATCTGCACATTCTTTTTCTTTCACACCAGATTCAACTTCCGGAGAATACTCAAGATTTCCTTCAAGCAAGTTGATTCTTCCGCCCAAAGCACCATATCTCATGTCATGAGCGCCGAACACAACCTTATCCAATCTGGAGTTGATTATTGCACCTGCACACATCGGACAAGGCTCAAGTGTTACGTACATTGTACAACCCTCTAGTCTCCATGAATCCACTTTCTTATTTGCTTTTTTAATTGCGTTTATCTCAGCATGATCACACGCACACTGCTTTTTTTCTCTTGTGTTATGACCTCTTGCTATTATTTTTCCATCTTTTACGATGATACAACCAACCGGAACATCTCCAGAATCACTGGTCTTATATGCTTCGTAAATCGCCTTGTACATGAAATAGTTGTCATTTTTTACCATAGGATATACCTCATAACAAATGTGTTTTGAAAACAAACAACGAAATATATTAACAGTGGCATGAACCCACTCTTATTACCCAAAATCAGTCTGCCTTATATTATATTAAATTTTTTCTAAGTTTTCAATTTATTGTCTAATTTTTGTATTTACAATAGCACCCTTTGGTGTTAAACTATGTAGACTTGATTTTAGGGGTGAGAAAATGGTTAAAAACAAAAAGAAAATTGTCAAAGATGTAGCCATTCTAACATTGGGAGCTTTTATTGCAGCAGTTGGCGACTACTTTTTCAAATTACCAAATAATTTTTCAAACGGCGGAATGACCGGTGTATCTGTCATTTTAGGCTATTTAATCAAGACTATACCGGCAGCAACATTTGTTTTGATATTGAACGTTTTGTTCCTTATCATAGGCTTTATTTTTCTAGGCAAAGAATTCGGCTGGAAAACCATATACTGCAGCCTTGCGTTCTCAGGTTTCGTCCAGCTGTTTCAGCTCATAATACCGATGTCAAAACCATTTACGGATGACACTCTTCTCGAACTTTTGTTTGCTGTAATCATCGTCTCTGTAGGTATAGCGATTGCACTCAGAGCGGGAGGAAGCACCGGTGGCACAGATATTATAGCTATGATAATCCGCAAATACTCAAAAATGGATATAAGCATTTCGATGTTCATTGCAGACTGCGTAATAGCTGGATCCTCGTTCTTTTTGATTGATGAAAGAACCGGAATGTACAGTTTGCTGGGTCTGATGCTCAAATCGTTTATCATTCAGGCGGCAATAAACATAGTTAACAGACGTAAAGGTATGCTTATTATCACAAGCAAACGTGATGAAATCTCCGACTACATAATGAAAGAACATCACAGGGGGGTTACAGTCTGGAATTCAGAAGGCGCGTACACCCACGAAGAAAAATATGTTCTTTTCACAGTTGTCAACAATTATCAGGCAGCTGTCATCAGAGCAAATGCAAAAAAAATTGATGAACACGTCTTTGTGACAATCATCAATTCAAGTGAAATATATGGAAAGGGTTTCTTGGAAAAAGATTCCAATGATTAACTCTTCGGAGTTTTCGGTTCGGGTTTTGTTACGGTTCCGTCTGGCTCAACAATTCTTACATTCTCCATCTGAGCACGGAAGGATGCCCTGAATCTGGCCCTGAACTCTTCCCTGAGTTTACTCTGTTCCATTTTCTCTTCTTTGGTCAGACCCTCGGATTTTTCTTTTCTGGCCAGTTCATTTATTCTTTTTGTTAGTTCATCCATTTTGCACCTCACAAAATACACAAAAATAATATCACGCTTTGAGTTTTTTTACAACCAAAAAGTGTGAAATATACCGATTTCATCGGACAATTCAGGCAACAGCATGACATTTCATAAGCTCTCCTCGAGATTGACTTTTGCATATTATTATGATATCATTGTCGTGTTGTAAATAATCCAAAAGGAGTTTAAATAATGAAGAAAATTCTTGCAGTAGTTTTGACACTCGCTATGATTGTACTCCTGGTTGCATGTAATAATCAGGGAGAAACAGATACCACAAACAATACCACCATTGAAACAACAAATAAAGAGACAACAACTTCACCGGATGTAACTGAAGAGGTTACCACAACCGAAGAGGAAACAACAACAGTTAATCCTGCAGATATCACATACACAATAGAACTGACTGGTACTTCATTCAGTCCAGAATCTAATCTTTATAAAATTGCATATGCCACAGTTCGTGGTTCAGATAATTCTGTAAGTCAGGGATGCATCCTGATTGAATGGAACACAGATGGCGACACAGCTGAGTTCATAGACGTATATAAGGACTATGTCGGAACCGAATTCCCGATTGTAGGAATAGGAAGAGGTGTTCTGGTCAACAAATCAACCGATGAAAATGGCCTTGTTCATCTCAATACAGTTCACGTGAAAAAAGTTGTCATTCCGAGCACGGTACTCGAAATCAGAGAAGATGCATTCGGTTTGATGTCACAGATTGAAACACTTGAATTGAATGAAGGGCTTTTAAAGATTTGTAAATTTGCTTTTGAAGGTTTACAGAATTTGAAAGAACTCAATCTGCCCTCAACACTCAAGGTAATTGATAATTCAGCTTTCTTTGGATGTTCATCAATCAAGACACTTGTCATTCCGGAATCTGTCACCGAAATAGGAGATGGTGCATTCCTCGGATGCAAATCTCTTGAAACAATTACAATACCGGAAAGATTCAAGGACAGAATCAATCTTATATTTGGAGTACTTCCAAGCAATGTAGTTATCAACTACACATCAGGCAACTGATACATACATTAGGTTTACAAGACCACCGAGATTTTGATTCCGGTGGTCTTTTTTCTTGGTATGAAAATGGGACGGAAAAGATCCGTCCCATTAAATGTTTGTGAATAAGTATTATTCCTCTTCTTCAGCGTTCTTCTTAGCTTCTTCAATTATCTTCTGAGCTGCATCGCCCGGAACTTCTTCATATCTTTCATATCTGATTGTATATGTAGCAGCACCACGTGTCATAGCTCTGAGCTGAATAGCAAAGTCAAACATTTCGCTCATTGGAGCTTCAGCTTCAAGAAGCTGTTCGCCTTTCTTCTTTGTAGGTGTCATTCCGAGAACTCTGCCACGACGTTTTGTAAGTTCACCCATAACGTCACCGAGAAGATCTCCGGGAACAAATACATTAACTTTTCCGATAGGCTCAAGAATAATCGGCTTAGCCTGCGGTAAACCTTCTTTGTAAGCAAGGCTTGCTGCAACTTTGAATGCCATTTCTGAAGAGTCAACCGGGTGATAAGAACCATCGTAAAGATCTGCTTTGAGGTTAACTACAGGATATCCTGCAAGAACACCCTTGTTCATTGCTTCAAGCAATCCCTTTTCAACTGCAGGATAGAAGTTCTTAGGAACTGAACCACCGACAACGCTCTGAACAAATTCAAGGCCCTCCTGTTCGGAATGTGAGAATCTGATGTGAACGTCACCATACTGTCCATGACCGCCGGACTGTTTCTTGTATTTACCCTGAACATCTGAATTGCCCTTGATTGTCTCTTTGTAAGCAACCTTTGGAGGAACGAGATCAACTGTCAGTCCGAAACGTGATTTAAGTTTTGATACGAGAACGCTGAGGTGTGTGTCACCCTGTCCGTATACGATAAGCTGCTTTGTAACAGCATTGTTTTCAAATCCGTATGAGAGATCTTCTTCAAGAAGTCTGATGATACCCTGTGAAATCTTGTCTTCTTCACCCTTAGCCTTTGCAGCAACAGCCATGCTGTAGAATGATTCCGGATAAACTATCTTCTTGATCGGAAGAGCGCCGGGTTTAGCTGACAATGTGTCATTTGTGTTTGTATTGGAGAGTTTAGCAGTCATACCGATATCACCCATTGCGAGTGTATCAACTTCAGACTGAGTCTTTCCGCAAATTGTGTAGATGTGTGAAAGCTTTTCAGAAGCACCTGTTTCAAGATTCTTGAGTTCATCTGAAGCATTGAGCTTACCTGATACAACTTTGAAGAATGACATCTTTCCAACGAAAGCATCAGCAACTGTCTTGAATACGAAGATTGTTGCAGGACCGTTCTCTTCAACTGCAAGAGGCTTCTCTTCTTCGCCGTTAACGACTACTTCGTGAGCAACCTGAAGCGGATTCGGGAACATATCCTTGATTGTATCGATGAGTGCATCAACACCAACAAGGTTTGTAGCGGATGTTACGAATACGGGAGTAATCTGATTGTTGAGGAATCCGTCTTTAACTGCATCGAGGATTTCCTGTCTTGAGATATCTTCTCCGCCGAAATACTTCTCCATGAGTTCATCGCTTGTACTTGCAACTTCATCCATGAGAGCTTCGATGTAGGAGTTAGCTCCGTCAAGAATGTCTGACGGGATTTCACCCTTTGTGGATTTTCCGCCATCATATGTGTACATAACCTTTTCAACAAGGTCAACAACAGCTTTTCCGCCGTTTGCAGGAATAAAGAACGGGCAGATGCTTGATCCGAATTTCTCTTTAAGTTCTTCAAATACTTTATCAAACTTTGTTTCCGGGTCATCAATCTTGTTTACGACAACTGCCTTCGGAATACCAGCTTCGGTAACCTTTTCCCAAGCAATTTCAGTTCCGATTTCAACACCTGACTTACCGTCAACTACTATAATTCCTGAACCAGCAACTTTTAATCCCTGGATTACTTCAGCAATAAAATCGAGGTATCCTGGAGTGTCAATAACGTTGATTTTTACGTTATCCTTTACCACAGGAGCAACAGATGCAGAAATTGAAATCTGGCGTTTTACCTCCTCCGGATCATAGTCACAAACAGTGTTTCCATCAACTATTTTTCCAAGTCTCTGAGAACCCTTTGTAATGTACAGCATAGCCTCAGCCAAAGAGGTTTTTCCGGCTGTGCTGTGACCAATCAAACATACGTTTCTTATGTTTGATGTAGCAAACTTTTCCATAATATAATTTCTGCTCCTTAAACAAAATATTTTTTGTGTTTTGTTTTCAACGTTCAAAACAAAAACCTAACAAAGTATATTATATTTATTTTCTTTAGCATAATCAACAAATACTTTTTATATTTTGGCCCTTTTACTTAGATTTTTAAGCACAAAAATTGTGAATAATTGCCAATTTCACTTGCAGTCGCCGACTTTTTTGACATTTTTCGGCTTTTTCAAAAAAAACTATACCATACTTGCAAATAACAGCCCGATATTATATACTATGCAATGTAATTTACAGATGTATGTGAAATGAGACGATTAAAATGTTTGATAAAGATACAATAATCTCCGAAGTTCTGGAAGTTGACCCTGATTGTGCAATATTCTTTTATGAGATAGGAATGCACTGTTTGAGTTGCCCCATGTCGAGCGGAGAAACAATTGAAGAAGCTTGTGCGGTTCATGGAGTTGATTGCGATGAACTTCTTGAAAGACTCAACGCATTTGTTGAAGACAAAAAGAACAACGAGGAAAAATAATGACCGGACTTCCGCCTAACAGTGGGAGTCTTTTTGTCTTGAGGACAATTATATGATAATTTTAACACCGAGACTTGATGCAGTCGCATCATTTGTATCAGGAGACAGGTTAATAGACGTTGGAACGGACCACGCATTCCTGCCCGTTTATCTTCTGAATACCGGAAAAATTAAATATGCATGGGCCACGGATATAAACAAAGGTCCGCTTAAAAAAGCGTCGGAAACTATATATTTGTCCGATTGTTCGGATAAATGCGAAACCATTCTGACAGACGGCCTCGATGGACTTGATGAACTTGACTGCACAGATATTTCCATAGCCGGAATGGGTGGAATTCTCATAACAGAAATACTGGAAAGATCCGAGCTGGCCAAAAAAGCAAACCTTGTTCTTCAGCCAATGACACATCCGCATCTTTTGAGAAAGTTTCTTTATGATAACGGCTTTTCCATAGTCGGTGAAGGTCTTGCAAAAGAAGACAGAAGAATTTATCAGGTAATCAATGCAAAATACACAGGTATTGCTGAAGAATACAGCGATTATGAACTGTATCTCGGAAAGAAAAACATCGAAAACAAAGATCCCGAATTATTTAAGCAGTTCTGTGAAAAAGTACACAGGGAACTGGATATAAAGTTTAAAGGAACAAAAGATCCCAATCTTGGAATAATACTGAACGAAATCGAAAGGATTATCAATCAACTATGACAACTTACAGAGACATTTATTCGTACATAAGTGAAAGATTTCCCAGAACTCTTTCGAGTTCATGGGACAATGACGGACTAATGGTTTGCCCTAACATTGACAAAGAGGCAAAAAAAGTTCTTATTTCTCTTGATGTGACAGCAAAAGTTGCTGAATATGCCAAAGAAAATGGTTTTGATCTCATTCTTTCGCACCACCCGCTGGTATTCAAACCGATAAGACAGCTCTCATGTGAAAGTCCTAATGCGGAAATCGCTACAAACCTTTTCGCATCAGGAATATCTGTCATGAGTTTTCATACAAGATATGATGCCGGAGAAGGTGGAATGAATGATGTTCTCGCTGAAAAACTCGGCTTGAAAGTCACAGAATCATTCGGACCCGAAGGCGATGTTCTCGGTAGAATATGTGAACTGGAAAAACCTATTCAGATTTCATCATTGTGCAACTTGGTAAAAGATAAGCTCGGTTCTCCGAATATGTTTGTCGTACCATGGAAGAAAGAAATTAAAAAAGTTGCAATTCTGGGCGGAGGCGGTGGAAGCTATATTGAGTCAGCTGCTCGCGCAGGAGCAGATGCATTCATAACAGGCAGTGTCAGCTACAACTCTCTTATCGATGCAGATCAATTAAACATCTCAGTAATAGCAGCAGGTCATTATTACACCGAGGTTGTTTTCTGTGAAGCAATGACTAAACTGCTTACCGGCAAATTCCCGGGACTAAAAACAGAGATTTCACCCATCGGCTGCGAAGTCATTTACATTTAACGATTTTTGAGAAAACAAGAGATTTTTAGGTGATTTAAAGAGATATCAAGAGCATTTCCGAAGATGTTTTCAAACAGGTTTAATTAATGTGAAATAATTTGAATTTTTGTGCATTTTCGGGAAAAAATATATTGCATTTTATTTATATATTTGTTAAAATACGCGTGTGAATGGAAAAATAGATGTTTTTCCCATAAAAAACCAATGTTGTTTATGTATTTCACGGCACTTTTTAATGCACGGAAAAAGATTTTTCCGTGCTTTTTTTTCAAGCTATGCAACTCTAGGCGGTTGCACGGGCGCATGGGGCGGGCAAATGCCGGTGGATGCGCAAAAAAATACTTAAAAAGTGAGATTTAAAAAATGGACAAAGACACAGTAATTGTTGAACTGAAAAATATCTCCAAAGGATACAACGGAGAACCAGTTCTCAAAAACCTCTCCCTTGAAATTCATGACAAGGAGTTCGTAACACTACTCGGACCTTCCGGATGCGGTAAAACAACGACTCTTCGTATGATAGGCGGATTTGAATCGCCTGATGAGGGAGACGTTTATTTCATGGGCAAAAGAATAAACGACGAACCGCCTTACCGCCGTAATGTAAACACGGTGTTCCAGCGCTATGCCCTTTTCCCGCACCTCAATGTATTTGAAAACATTGCTTTCGGTCTCAGAGTTAAGAAGGGCAAAGACAGACCCAAAGAAAAAGAAATAGTCGAACGCGTTGAAAAAATGCTCGCACTGGTAAATCTCCGCGGATTTGAGAAGCGCTCCATAAGCACACTTTCCGGCGGCCAGATGCAAAGAGTTGCAATTGCAAGAGCTCTTGTAAACAATCCGAAAGTTCTGCTTCTTGACGAACCTCTTGCAGCACTCGACCTTAAGCTAAGAAAAGACATGCAGAAGGAACTTAAGAATATACAGAGAGAAACAGGCATTACATTTATATATGTAACCCATGACCAAGAAGAAGCCCTCTCAATGAGCGATACAATTGTCGTAATGGCAAATGGTGAAATTCAGCAGATTGGTTCATCAACAGATATTTACAATGAACCTCAGAATGCATTTGTTGCAGACTTTATCGGAGAATCCAACATTCTCGACGGCGTTATGCTCGAAGATTATAAGGTTCAATTTTCAAATCAGACATTTGAATGCGTTGACAAAGGTTTTGAAGCAAATGAGCCTGTTGACGTAGTTGTACGTCCTGAAGATATTGATATAGTACCAATCGAAAAAGGAATGCTCAGAGGAAAAGTTACACTTGTTGTGTTCAAAGGCGTTCACTGGGAAATCATAGTCGATATTGATGGTTTCAAGTGGATGATTCAGACAACAGATTATTGTGCTCCTGATTCCGAAATAGGTCTGTACATTGAACCCGATGCGATTCACATAATGAAAAAGTCACAGTATTCAGATATGTTCGGAGATTATTCATCATACAGTGATGAGTTCGAAGAGCTGAGCGTTTCCGAAGAAGAGACAGAAGAAGAAAACAAAAAAGAAGAGGAAACAGACAACACGGAGGCAGATAAATGAGAAAGAAATCGTTTATCGAAGGGTTTGCTGCCATACCTCACGTAGTTTGGTTAATCCTCTTTGTGATTCTCCCTCTCGTGTTCGTGGTTTATTTCGCGTTCACAGGACCGGACGGTTCATTTTCATTTGAAAACGTAGCAAACCTTTCTCGTTACGGACACATATTTGTCCTTTCGATATGTTTTGCACTAATATCAACAGTCATTTGTCTGTTAATCGGATATCCACTGGCATATTTTATGTCAAAAACAAAGCCTAAAACACAGAAGATGCTTGTCATTCTTTTGATGCTCCCGATGTGGATAAGCCTCCTTATCAGGACATACTCACTGATGGCGATTCTTGACAACGGAGGTCTTTTGAACTCATTGCTGGAATCACTCGGAATAACTCGTGTTCACATAGTAGGTACACCGGGTGCTGTTATTCTTGGTATGGTTTACGACTTTTTGCCGTACATGGTTTTGCCGATTTATACTTCTCTGTCAAAACTTGACATAAAGTATTACGAAGCAGCAAATGATCTTGGTGCAGGAAATTGCAAGACACTGTTCAAAGTTGCATTTCCGCTCTCTTTGCCCGGTGTCATTTCAGGAATCACGATGGTTTTTGTCCCATCAATTTCAACATTCTACATTTCACAAAAACTCGGAGGCGGTCTGTTTGATTTGATTGGTGATACAATCGAACGCGAATTCCAGAACGTTTCCACATACAATATAGGAGCAGCAATTTCACTCGTTATGATGATACTCATCCTCATCTCGGTAGCTGTCATGAATCACTTCTCTGAAGGTGACGACAACGAAGGAGGTATTATCGTATGAAAGTACTCTCAAGAATATATATACCTCTGGTTTTTGTTCTGCTCTATATGCCGATTATCATAGTGATACTGTTTTCATTCAATGAAGCCGGTTCTATGAGTCACTTTGAGGGTGTTTCCTTGAAATGGTATGTAGAATTGTTTGAAGATGAAACAGCACTTAAAGCGCTCGGAAATTCTCTGAATTTGGCAATAACATCATCACTTATTGCAACTGTAATCGGTACTCTTGCCGCATTCGGTATCAATAAAATGCGTTCACGCTGGCTCAGCGGTGCTATACGCAGTATCACAAATATCCCGATGATGAATCCAGATATAGTGACAGGCGTATCAATGATGCTTGTATTCGTGGCAGCTATCAGCATTCCGTTCCTTAATCTGAAATTCGGACACACAACAATGCTGATTGCCCATACCACGTTCTCGCTCCCGTATGTTATCCTGTCGGTTCTTCCGAGATTCCAGCAAATGGATAAATCGCTGTCTGAAGCAGCTCTCGATCTTGGCTGCTCACCTGCCAAAGCATTCTTCAAAGTTGAACTCCCGCTGGTTATTCCGGGTGTGTTATCTGGTCTCTTACTCGGTTTTACATTGTCGCTTGACGATTTTGTCATAAGCCACTTTGTTTCATCACCAGACTACCAAACACTTCCACTCTACATATACAACCAGACAGCCCACCAGGTTAAATACAGCATGTATGCTTTGTGTGCACTGATGGTATTCGCAATTCTTGCATTGCTTTTCGTTGTCAACTTTGCAGGCACAATAGGTAACAGCAAGAAAGCAAAAATGCATAGGGTGAGGTGATTATATGAAAAAAATAACTTCAATAATCCTCATGCTCTTGGTTATCTGTTCACTTGTTTTCACATCATGTGGAAAAAACGAGGAAGAAACGGAAGATTTAGGCGACGCAATAACACTCTACGTTTACAACTGGGGTGAGTATATTTCAGATGGTTATGACGATTCGGTTGATGTAAATGCCGAATTTGAAAAATACTGTCGCGAAGTGCTTCACAAAAATGTTGTTGTAAACTACTCAACATATTCTTCAAATGAAGATATGTATGCGAAAGTATCAAGTGGAGTATTGCCCACATACGATGTAATATTCCCATCAGACTACATGGCTGCCAGGATGATATCCGAAGGCATGCTTGAGCCCATTAATCCAAAAGAAAACATTGAAAACTACGAAAACATTGATGACAGTTTTCGAGGCATGTACTACGATGAAGAAGAAATGTACACTGTTCCATATACATGCGGAACAGTAGGCATCATATATAACTCGGCGATAGTAGATGAAGAGGATACAGGCTCATGGGACTTGCTCTGGAATGATAAATATTCAGGCAACATCATTCAGTTTAACAACCCGCGCGATGCATTCGGCAGCGTACAGTATTATCTCAGCAAGGATGTAAACTCAAGCGATGAAAATGAGTGGAGAGAGTGCCTTGAAAAACTCATTGAACAAAAGCCCATTCTTCAGTGCTATGCAATGGACGAAGTTTTCAACAAAATGAAAGGTTCATCTGCAGCAATAGCTCCATATTACGCAGGTGACTACTTTACGATGTACGAAGACAATGAAGATCTTTCGTTCTATCACCCTGAAGAAGGGACAAACATTTTTGTTGATGTTATGTGTGTTCCGAAAAATGCAGGTCACAAAGACCTTGCAATCGAATACATCAATTTCATGCTGAGTGAAGAAATAGCTGTTGCAAATGCAGAATACATTTGCTATGCTTCGCCAAATAAGCTTGTCAGAGAAAATGAAGAATACATAGAGTACATGACAGAAGAAGTTCATGAAGATGCAATGGAAATACTCTATGGCGTTTTTGAAGATGAAGAATACATCGAGAAGATGCAGTATTATCACGCACTTCCGGGTGAAACACTCAGTCTTATGAATGATCTCTGGGAAGAACTCAAATTGCAAAGTAACATTTCAACTTCAATTTACATAATTTGTATTGTAATTGTTGTAGCTCTCGTAACTCTGTTTGTTGTCAGATTTATAATTAAGAAAAAAAGAGCAAAATGCGTCAATGAGTGTACAACAAAATAATTACTCGTAAAAAATCACAGGCTCAGATTCAAGCCTGTGATTTTTTGTCTCTATTTTATTTTTTCTTTTTGAAAATTGCTTTAAGTATCACAATAATGATGCTTAATAAAACTATACCGGCACCGGCCGTAACAGCGATGTAAACAACGTTTCCTTCCTTTATTTGTTCGATAACATTGTTGACAAATCCCATGAAATCGAAGCCTTCCTGCTTATTTGGTGTTGTCTCCTGAGATTTTGTTTCTGTTACTTTTTCAGTTGTTGTTTCAGTTGCATCCGTTGAAGTCTCAACAGTATCTGTTGTGGTTTCCACTTCATTGACAGTTGTTTCTTCAGTTGAATCTGCTTCAGTTGTTTCGACTTGGTCGTTTGTTGTTTCAACATCCGTTGTCACCACTTCTGTTGTTTCTGTTCCGGTAGAAATTTTTTCCGTTGTTTCTGTCTCATTATTGGAACTCTCGGTTGTTTCAGTTACTTCAGTAGTTTCTATTACTTCAGTAGTCTCTGTTACTTCTGTTGTTTCAATAATCTCCGTGGTTTCAATAACTTCGGTGGTTTCAGTCGTTTCTTTTGTAGTCGATTCAGTAGTTGTCTCAACCGTAACTGTCTCAGTAGTGGTTTCTTTCGTTGTGGTCTCCGTCGTAGTTTCTGTGGTTGACTCGGTTGTGGTCTCAACAGTGGTTGTTTCTGTTGTAGTTTCGGTTGTGGTCTCAACAGTAGTTGTTTCCGCAGTGGTCTCTATTGTTGTTTCTCCCGTTGTAGTTGTAATTTTTGAGGCGGTAAACACTGCAGTATAAACCGCGCCCTTTGTTACCGGTGCAATATCCGGAGACCATCCTTTGAACTTGTACTCATATTTATCATCACTTGCTCGGGAAGGAGTTGTTCCTGTGTATGATGGAGTCACTCCGTATTCTAACGTCTCAGTTTTCAGAGTGCTACCATCATAATTCTTCCAAATGATGGTATATGTGTTTTTGGTTTGACTGAACTGAGCTGTGTATGTGACGTTACCTGTAACACTTGTTATTTCAGGAGTCCAACCGGTAAACGTATATGTGTACTCAGCAGTTGCCTTTTTTGTTGGAGTTGCACCCGTATATGACGGAGTTGTTCCATAACTTACATTTGTATCTGTTTTGAGTGTGGTACCATCATAGTTTTTCCAGGTTACTGTATAAGTTGCAGCTGTTTGATTAAACTGAGCGGTATATGTTGCATCTCCGGTTACCTGAGAAATATTGGGCGACCAACCAGAAAATGTGTAACTGTACTGATTGTCTGACGGTTTTACAGGAGTTGTTCCTGAATATGACGGAGTTACTCCATATTCAACTTGTTCGGTCTTGATAGTTGATCCATCATAGTTCTTCCAGGTTATTGTGTATTTGCTCTTGGTCTGCGAAAATGTTGCTGTGTATGTAACATCACCGGTAACACTTGTTATGGTCGGAGTCCAACCTGTGAACGTATATTTGTACTCAGAATTCCCTGCTTTTGTCGGTGTTGCTCCGTTATATGTCGGAGTAGATCCAAATGCAACGTTCTCATCAGTTTCAAGAACTGTTCCGTCATAATTTTTCCATGTGACAGTATACTTCGATGAAACAGACGGTGCCTCGAAATAGTACATCGACATATTCAATGGTTCGAGATTAATGTTATAGTTGTAATCTATGATGTAAATATATGTACCATCGTATAGAATGGCATAGATATAGTACTGGTTTGTCTGATAAATCTTTGTGGATTCGCCTGTGGATGTGTTATATGAGTACACTGCTCTTGATGTGCTGTAAAAAATTACATCGCCCATCGATAATGCATCACCAAAATACCCTGGCCAGACGCCTCCTCCTGTAGCTGAAGCAGCCCATTTATCATTGTTTTTGAACAATGTTGTGTATGAACCGTCATTTAGATTGTATTTATTGAAATTTCCGTTAATATCGAACGCATATGCTGTTGAAGTGCCTTCAAATGCGTATCCGGAGGCAAATTCGCTTGTCCAAAAATAATTGTTATATTTTGTGCTTGTACATGCAAATTTCTGAACAGCATCAGTTATCGTTGTAATATTGGTATATACGGCTGCGTGCTCCTTATAGCTATTCGTATCATTTGAAAGAAGAATTCTGCCTCGAGTTGAAAAATTGTCATTCCAAGTTACATCAATATGATACCAATTACCATCAAGTTTAACTATGTTCCATACATGCGCAATCTGATCTGATGAAGAAAAAGAACACTCAATTCCGAGTTTATCCATTATTGCTTTGAATAATTTGGTGTATCCCTGACATGTACCTGTTTTATAGTGTACCATTGAATAAAGGTCATCATATGGATTCTGGTTCGGTGGCGTTGCCTTTACGGAATAGTCATATCCATAAACATCGCACATGTAGTCATTTACCCAAAGTATTTTTTCAATATTGCTCCAGTTTGGATTAATTCTAAGACAAATGTTGTTAATTTCAGTGTCAATCTCACTGAGCATAGCCTCATAATTTGATGATTGGAATTTATAATTCAATGTTATTGCCGTCAAATTTGTGTCTAAGTACGAATAACTGTACGTTGTACGAATCATAAATGAGTATCTTGGATTATCAAAAAGGAAAGACATGAATAATTCTTCGGCATCCGCGGTTGATGCCCCAAGTCCGTAAAGATTAACAGTGCTGCTTCCTGCCAGAACGGCATCCTTGAATCTTTGCATGATTGTATTTTCTGTGTCTCTTGATACTGATACCTGATAGGAGGAATTATACGGATCATTGGAATCAACGGCAGCAATAGACATGCTGATTGCAAAAATCAGCATTATCGCCACAAATAATACAGAAATTATCTTAATTGTTTTCTTCATATCATTCACCCTATTCTTTCAAAAACAATTCCGTGCATTCAAGGACATTGTAAGCATCCATACTGCCTTCATGTGTTTCAATTCTCCTGCTGCATCCGCACTTGTTACAGCTAATCACAATATTATCTGAATATATGTCAACCTTGTACTTTCCTTCACCATTCTTGCACTTACAATGGATTTTCTTTGACAGAGCCAGTTCATCCAATGTTGTTACAACCGCAGAAACAAGCATATGATCCCCCGTTATCTCGGGTTCATTTTCCTGATCAATGTCATCATAATCGTTTGCTTCTGCCCATTCATCGAGCATGTTTTCAGATGCTTCTATTGCCTGGTACACTTTTCCGGGATCGCCTATGAACAAGATATCAAAAGATGTGACATCGCATGGCAAAATGAGTCTTTCAGTGTTGAATATGGTTGATCTGCTTATGTTAAACTGATGCATGTTGCCGCAGAATCTGCACCTCAGCGAAAACCTGAGTTTGCCGTCATTCGTGGTCACTATATCCATCTTGTTTCCGCAATCACATTTCAGCACTTTCTTTTCTCCCGGAATGGAGAAAATATTGTTGACGCTCTTTATGATGGTTCCGCAGTTTGAACATCTGAAAGCAACCATTTTTTTCTTGATTTCAGCTATCAATTTGAGCCTCCGTTCTGGTATCTTTCGTAATAGAACAGGTACTGTTGAGCTATCCCGCCGTAATTGCCTATGTTCTTGAGATCTATTCCGTTTGAATAGTACTTTTCAAGAACTCTTTTTATCCATACATCTACAGGAAAACTTTCTGTTCTGTGAAAACCGAAAAGCAGTGCACATGACGCAACTTTAGGCCCTACACCTTTAATCGAACAAAGAGTCTGCATTGCATCTTCTGTATTCTGCCCGGATACTTTTTCTAAATCAATTTCTCCGCTGCACACTTTTTCCGCACAGTCAACTATGTATTTGTCGCGAAAACCGGTTCCACATGAAAAAATATTTTCTTTTCCGGCATTTTTAAGTGCTTGTGGCGTCGGAAAAGCATAATACATTTTTCCGTCCTGGACAAACGGTTCTCCAAATCTTTCGCAGATTCTTTCAACAATCTTTTTTATTCTTCCTATATTGTTATTCTGGGAAATTATGAAAGAAACGAGAGTTTCCCACTTGTCCTGTCGGAGTATTCTAATTCCGTCAGATATTTTTTCAGCTTCGAAAATTGTATTGTTATATACACCGAAGTGTTCTTCGATGTCTCTGTTTATCTCGTCATAATCTTCATCAAGTCCGAGATAAGGAACTATTTCTTTTTCTGCTCCACTCTGATCAACACCTGACAAATAAAGTTTGCCATCTCTTTTTTCGATTGTTATAAATCTCTTTCCTATAACTCCTGAAACAAGACCTTCACTTGATATGTCAAATCTGAAACACTGACCACAGTCAAATGTTTTTGGCGGATCAAAATGTTTCGGACAATCCAATACTGCGTTTTTCAAACCGTATACTCCATTGCATTTTTTGTATTCTAATATTAACATTCTACATAAATTATGTCAAACAATATATTTTGCGCACGCGCGCCATTTTTTTATTGAATAGATTATTTTCAAGTGGTATCATTACTATATATTATTGGAGCCATGGAGGAAA
>JAILLB010000015.1 GCA_024693345.1 Clostridiales bacterium | reverse complement strand
GGCATCAGAGTGTTATAGTTCGGGAAACAAGCTGATACTATTATTCCTATAAACAGTCCAATAAACAGATATATGCTGTATCTCTTGAATGCACACACATCTTTTATCATGAGGAATACAAGAACTGCTACAACGCAACCGATACAGAGATAAAAGGATAATGACAGGAAAGACAGATACGGAATTGATGGTTCAAAATCTATCTGAATCAAAGCCATTCCGTGTTCTACTACTTTATATGAAGCCTCCAATACGGAATGTGCTATCAGGTATGCTATGGGCATAACCAGATAAAGAATGTGCATGAAGTAACCTTTTGTGAAAGGTGCGTAGTTATTCTCAAGTGTTAACTTTCTCATTTTTCTTTTTCCTTTGTTAATCCAAATCCCAAATTAATTGTTTTATGGGTGATCCGACTTCATCTCTTTCGTACCACACGGTGATGAGACTGTGGTCATTTCTTTCTATGGTTGAAGGATAACCCAGATCACCGCCTGAAGCATCATCAGTTAATACTATTTCGTCGCTCCAGGTGTTTCCGTTGTCCTTGCTCACAATCGCTCTTATGCCGTAATTGTCTTTTCTTCTGGCATATGTCATTATTACTGTTCCGGAGCTGTGAATCATGAGATGAGGAGGTGAACCTGACTCTCTACCGATTACCATGTATGGCTTAGAAAATGTCTTGCATCCGTCAGTGGATTTGGTTAAAAAGACAGTGAACAGAGAATTTCCTCTGTATCTCTGTGCTCTTATTGCCACCAGAATGCTTCCGTCATCAAGTTCTATTGCATGAGGTTCGCAGTTGAGGCATTCGCCGTATTCATCAGAACCCTCTGGTACGTATGAAACAATATTGAAATTCTCATTTTCATCTAGTACCGCACATGCAATTGGCGAAGCAACACCGCTTGGTGCGAATATTTTTCCTACATAAAGAATTCTTCCGTCTTTTAGTTTTGTAGGTCCGTGAGGTGATGATACAGGACATATCTTTACATCTCCGAAAGTGTTGCCTCCGTCATGACTGACAGTGTATGTTGAACCGAGAAACTTTTTGCATTCCTCATCAGAAACGTTGTCCAGGTACGCTCCCATCAACTTCAGTTTACTGCTCGTGTCGCCGCCGTCAATGCACTTTTGGATATTCGTTCTTTGAAAAGCAATATCGTTGTTAAATGAAGTGACAATGACTCTGTTTCCGTCAACACATATTCCCGCGTCACGGTCATCAAGAGGCGTGTCTATAATCGGAGCAGGTTTAGTCCATGTTTTCCCTTCATCGTGGCTCAATGACATTACTACTTTCCCGAAAGGGCATACGTGTCTCAGTCTGAAGCCTGAACATACAACAGCAAGTGTCGAGTCATTCAGTCTTCCGATTGTTGGCCATCCGAAATAGTTGAAAACGGAATTATTGTTCTCGATTATTATCTTCTTTTTTTCGATGATTTTCATGATATCTAGGCTCGGACACCCGTGACTTCAGTCATGGGAGGAGAGCCTTACCTCCTGTGTTAATGTTGAATTTGTGTGTTCAAATAAATATATGTTTTTCCACAATGCACATGGATGAACTATTGTTCCATCTATCAATCTGAGATCAAAATATCCGGATGTTCTTCTCCCGTGGACAAAACATTCTTGCCCGTTATAAAGAACTTTATCGTTTAATCTGAATCCTTTGACTTCTCTTGGTGCCTGGCTTAATTTTCTTATTCCACCCTTAAGTATTGTCATCTTTTGCAACTGTCTGTTGTGTCGTCTTACTCTCTTTTGAATAAACACACTTTCAACTCGTACTGCTTTGGGGTGATTGGCTATACACAGAGCATCCGTTGCATGGCTCTTTTCCAATCCATTGGTAATTCTTGTATTCTTGGTTATATATCCGTATGTGTGAGTAACAATTCCCGGATATATCTCTTTTAATCTGTTGAACAATGTCCACTGCATTATTCCCATAAACGCTGCATCACGAAGTGATTCACCACGCCTTATTGTCTTCGGCAGTTTTATCTCTCCTCTGTGATACTTGTCGTGACATGTCTCACACAGTGTCACCAAATTGTTCGGTGCATTTCCTCCGGTCTTTCGACTCTCTATATGGTGGACATTAAGTTCTTTGCACCCGGATCTACCTTTACAACACTGACACGTATGGTGGTCTCTGAAGAATACATACTCACGTACATTCCAGAACTCCATCATCTCGCCTTGCTGATAATCTGTTCCTTCAGGCAATGGTCTACCTTCCATAATGGCTTTTATCTTTTGTGTGTCAAATGAAGCCGTTTCAACCACTATTGATGCTATTGGAAGTATCTGCATTATCTTTCGTACT
>JAILLB010000009.1 GCA_024693345.1 Clostridiales bacterium | reverse complement strand
TATGGGCCTTAACGGTTCAGGAAAGAGTACACTCCTGTCCCTGTTGTCCCATAACAGAAAACCAATTTCGGGAAAGATTAAGATTCTCGGAAAAGAAATTGAAAAATACAGAAGCGGAGAACTGTATAAAGAGTGCCTGATTAATGTTCCTCAGGATCCCACATGGGTATTCTCAAAAGAAACAGTTGAAGAAGAACTCAAAGGCTGCTCAAAGGGAGAAGAGATGATTTCTTATGACCTAAAGAAATTGTATTCTCACCACCCTTACGATATCTCCGGTGGCGAAAAACAGCTCGTTGTACTTGCCAAAGCCTTGTCTCACAACCCTAAAGTTCTCCTACTGGATGAACCGACAAAAGGACTGGATTTCGAGTCTAAGGCAGTCATTTGCAGAGTGCTTAAGGAACTCGCTTCGAAAGGAATAGCTATTCTGATAGTCACACACGACGTTGAACTTGCGTGCAGAGTTTCTGACAGGTGCGGACTGTTATTCAACGGAACAATTGGGAGCGAAGACATTCCCGAAAAGTTCTTTGCCGGCAATTATTACTCAACATCAATCGCCAAAGCCACATGTGGCATTTACGAGAACATAGTAAGAACGGAAGATTTGGTAAAAATCTGTAACATGAACGGAAGAAAGTAAAAAATGCAGACCGGTATTAGAAGAGTAATTAAATATGCAGTGCCTTTCGTAATACTTCCGATGGTAGTTATCATCGGAGGTCTGTACGCGCGCGAAAAATTCAATGCATATATAATAATGATAGTGTCTCTTCTGACGCTTGCTCTTCTGATATTCGGCAGCGAGAAAAAAGGAAAAGGATCTGGCAAAGTTGTCCTCATATCCATTTTCACTGCACTTGCTATAGTGGGAAGATTTATTCCGATAGTGAAACCTGTTGTTGCCATTATAATCATCGGAGGAATATATCTCGGTGCAGAATCCGGGTTTGCAATAGGAGTTTTTGCCGCCCTCATATCCAATTTTTCATTCGGTCAGGGTCCGTGGACACCTTTCCAGATGCTCGGATGGGGACTTATTGGTCTTATTGCAGGACTGTGTTCCAAACCTTTCAGAAAGCACAGAATTCCGGTATATATTTACGGAGCAGTATGCGGAGTATTCTATTCAGTTTTGATGGATATATGGACTGCATTGTGGTATGAATCTAATGAGTTCTGGAGTCTGTATTTAACCGCGGTGATAGATGCGATTCCATACACTATAGTATATGCTGTATCCAATGTTCTGTTCCTTATATTGCTTTTAAAACCTTTCGGCAGAAAACTAGAAAGGGTAAAAGTGAAGTATGATTTATAGCAAAACAAAACTGCGTGATCAAAAAATGACCACGCCAAATTAATGTCTGAGTAGTTCACATTTTTTCTGTCTTAAGCACTTGACTTTTCTAAGTCCCAATGCTAAAATACAATTATCAAATCGTGATTTGACAAATCGTGATTTAACTTTGAGGTGTTTATGTTTGTAGGTAGAACGCGAGAACTTGAATTTCTAAATGATCGTTATTCATCACAAAACGCAGAACTGGTCGTCCTGTATGGCAGGCGCAGAATCGGTAAAACCGAATTGTTAAAAGAGTTCTGCAAAGATAAGCCGAATTTCTTTTATACGTGCAGAGAATATACAGATGGCGTGCAACTCAAATCTTTCACTGAAAAGATTCGCTCTTATGGAATTGCTGCATTTGAGTATACCGATTGTTTTTCGGATTGGGAAAAGGCATTTCTGTCTGTTCTGCAAGTTCCGACGCAAAAAAAGAAGATTCTTGTGATTGACGAGTTTCCTTACGCATGCAAGGTCAACGAAAGCATTCCGTCGATCTTACAAGTCCTGTGGGACGAAAAACTGCAGTACGAAAACGTGATGGTTATTCTCTGCGGCAGTTCGATGAGTTTTATAGAAAAAAAGCTCCTCGCGGAGAAAAAGCCGCTCTACGGCAGAGCAACAGGTATATACAAATTGTTACCTCTCCCTTATACCGATGCAGTCAAGTTCTTTCCGAATTATTCTTACGAAGACAAGCTCACGGCATATTCAATCCTCGGTGGAATACCGCATTATTTGAAGCAATTTGATCCAAATGCCTCACTCAAAGAAAATGTGATCAAAAAGATTCTCAACAAAGGCTCCGCCTTATACAGTGAAGTAGAATTTCTCTTGCGGCAGGAACTGCGTGAACCTGCGGTTTACAATACGGTGATTGAACAGATTGCTCTGGGTAATACCGTGTTTAACGACATTACTACGAAGACCGGAATTGAAAAAGCGAAAGCCAGTGTTTATTTGAAAAACCTGATTGAACTAGGCATCGTACGAAAGGAAGTTCCTGTTCTGAACACGAAGAGCAAACAACTCAGTGCATCCAAAGGGATTTACGTTCTGACCGATGATTTCTTCCGATTCTGGTTTGCTTTCGCATATCACAATTTTACCGATCTTGAGCGCGACGATGCAGAGGGTGTCTGGAACAATGAAATAGAACCGAATCTTCACGATTTCTCATCAAAAATGTTTGAGAATGTTTGTCTGGACTACTTGTATTCGTTAAACAAAACAGGTAACTTACCATTCCGTATTTCGAACGCCGGAAGATTCTGGGGAAAAAGTACTAAAGTAATTGACGGAAAGCCTTTTTCAGTTGCAGTTGAGATAGACATTCTTGCAACCGACAAAGCGAATAACAGCTTCATTATGGGCGAATGCAAGTTCAAAAACGAGAAATTTGATCTAAGCGAACTGCGAAAACTGCAAGAAAAGTTTTGTTTCAAGGGTGACGTATATTATTACTTATTTGCTTTGTCCGGTTTCACAGATGCAGTTGTAAAAGCAAAAGAAGCGAATGATAATATAACTCTTGTAACACCAGAAGAAATATTTAAATAAACCAAAAGACAGAAAAGTCGCGATCAAAATGACCACGACTTTTCATTATCAATAATCCACATTTTCAAGTTTTTGTCAATTCCCAATATCCGTAGTAATGTTCATGGTTATGGCCAATTAGTGCCTCTTTGGATTCTTTAAAACCTAATTCATAAAGTGCGTTTTCTCTTTCAATATTACCATAAAAAGACTTAGTTACTACTTTCCCACACTTAAAAAGATTGAATGATGATGGAACAATCAACTTTAAGATGTTGATGATGATATCTTTCTTTTCATAATCACTTCTTAAGTCAAGGCGAAGCAGTGAGCAATTATTAAAATGATCGTTTGAATCTCTGTGGAATTGTTCTATGGTGCCAATAACAGTTTTTGTTTCTTTGTCGTATATTGCCCATCTGACAAAATATCTGTTTTGGTATGAATGCTCCCAAAAATCCATTGTTTTTTTCATTTGCGCAATTGTAGTATAGTGAAAATCATCACCATTACAATTATCACTGTTGAAATAATTAAGCGATTCTTTGTCAGAATATACCTTTAATAAATCTACAGCATCTTCATCTGTTATTCTTCTCAAATAAAATCTTTCGTTTCCAAATACAGGGTAATACGTGTATGGGTCTTTGTTATTTCTGATTACTCTTAAAGTATCAATTCCCCTCATTAACATATCTTCTTCTTTGAAAGATATGTTTTTTGATTCCAAAAGCCTTTCAATTGCCTGTGATACATCCAGAGAATGAAAGGGAAAAAATGCGCCTGCGACATATTTAAATGGCAAAATCTTAAACGCTTGTTTTGAAGGCATCGCATAAGTGTACGAAAAATACCTGTACAAATATCCAACCCAGTACATAACATCCTTGTTATATTTTACTGATCCGTAATCAGATTTCCCATATTGTTCATCCAGTTCTCTGAAGATGTCAGCAATAGTTTTACTGTCGTCCAGAAAAGCCTTATTATCCAATTCACGGGCAATTTTCGAATTCATAAATCTTCTTACAAAAACTTCTGAACTCATATCTAAATAACCAACAGATTTTTCAAACAATTCTGCCTGGATGTCGCAAAGTCTTTTTCCTTCCTGGTCTATTTTTATCATGACAAAATCTCTCCAATATATTTCCCTTGATTCTTATACTTTATCATTGCCAGTTTTACCTTGTTGTCACCATCATTTATATCTGCCTCTTTTATTTCCTGATAGTGACTCCTTTCGGCATGTGAAAGGTAACATCTTTCCAGTATATCAAGTTTTGATGTTGCTTTTTCAGTTAAAAAAACATATTGTTTTCCTAGATTTGTTGCTGCCAAACAGTGTTTGCACTGTTCATCTGTTATATATCCGTCGATGAATTGCTCGATGATTCGATACATCCTGTTATCTGCAATTGGTGCGTATACATAATCCACATTTTCTATTTTTCTTACGATACTTTTTATTAACTTATGATCTTTATAGTCATCCAGAGTACCGCGATGGTATGCAATTGCAAGCATCCATTCCTGGTTGACATCGAAAGTCGCTTTCTTCAAATCAGAGTCATCAAATTTAATCATATAAACAGAAGAATTAGGGTATCTTGATATGAATGAAGAAGCCTGTTCGTTTGTTTCGCCACAATAGAAACCGGATCCAAAGTCGTTTGTTTTTCTCCCGTAGAAAGGAGATATATCGCCTTGTATTTCTTCTCTTGCACCATGGAATATTATTTTTGAATCAGGATTTTCTTCTTTGTAAAGCATTTCTTTGATATCATTTAACTTGATACCCTTTTTGTATGCATAATTATATATTTTTTCCAGCGTTTCATTGGATGGGTAGTTATCATTATTTTCTATTCTTACAATTGTTCTTTGTTGGATGCCTACATTATCTGCCAAATCTGTTTGAGAAATATTCAGCATTTCGCGAATCAGTCTAAGATCTTCTTTAATGTTGTATTTCATTGAAACCTCCTTTTTTCAACTTAATTATAACACATGTCACTAAGAAGTTCAATATACTTTTATATGACAAATGTCACTAACAAGTTTAAAATCAGGTAAAATAAAAACAGGTGCATGGCTATTTTGAATTCCATGCACCTATCAATTACATATTTAGATTATTCTTCGACATCGTTATCCCACTTCTTGGCAATCTCGGGATACTTTTCAGTATATGACTTGAATATCTTGCGTATTTCCATCATATCCTCTTTTGTCTTGCCTTCGAAGATAAGAACGAGTTCCGGAAGATTGGATGATGCTCTGACGAGTCCCCAGCCTTTATCAAATGAGACTCTGGCTCCGTTTATATCACATACTTTCCCTGGATAATCGCGCTTGAGTTCTGTTACGAGTTTTTCAACTATTTTGTATTTAACTTCATCAGCACATGTTGCCTTTATTTCAGGAGATGTGCAGTAGTGCGGGAACTTGTCTATTACTTCAGATACAGTTTCTTCTGTGTTTGAGAAGTATTCAAGAAGTTTAGCTGCTACAAATGATGCATCGTCAAATCCGTAATAATCTTCGCCACCTACGAAAATGTGTCCGCTGCGCTCGCCTGCAAGAATAGCTTTGGATTCACGGAGTTTTGCCTTTATGTATGAGTGGCCTGTCTTCCACATTATTGGCTGACCGCCCGCCTGGTTTATTACGTCAATCAAAGTCTGAGAACACTTGACATCAAATACTACAGATCCGCCTTTCTGTTTTTCAAGTGCTTTCTTAGCCAGAACAGCAAGAAGAGTGTCGCTCCAGATGTTATTGCCCTTTTCATCAATTACGCCTATTCTGTCTCCGTCTCCGTCAAAAGACATACCGAGATCGGCATGAATGTACGGGTGAAGAATCATCTCGCGCATTCTTGCACGGCCTTTCAAGTCTGACGGGTTGGGATAATAGAAAGGATAACTTGTATCGGGATCGCAGTGCAGCTGGAATGTCATGCAGCCCAGTCTCTGGAATATCTCATAAGCGTATAGACCTGCGCCGCCGTTGGCACAGTCTATAACAACTCTTAGCTTCTTTGGACCCATATGAATTCTGGATACGATGTTGTCTATATATGCATCTCTTACATCAACTTCCGTATATTTTCCTTCGGGAAGAACTTCGTCTTCAGTGTCGAGAAGGGAATATACCTCAATTATGTCGTCGGGTTCCAGAGTTCTGGAGTAGCCGTTGGCAAATTTGAATCCTGACCATCCGTCCGGGTTGTGGCTTGCTGTAACCATTACAGCACCTTCGCATTTGAGATGGTACTGTGCAAAATATGTTACAGGGGACAGTGTGAGACCGATGAAATATACATCTATTCCGGTTTCCCTCAGCGCCTTGATGGATGCTTCTGCAAAAGAAGGAGAACATGCTCTGTTGTCATAACCGACAACTGCTCTTGTTATGTTTCTTCTTCTGAGGTATTTGGAATATGCTTTGACTATTCTGTAGACATTTGTGGGGTTAAGCTGCTCGTCGTTAACCTGTCCTCTTATGTCATATTCGCGGAACATGCTCCTGAATCCGACTGAATATTTGGTATCTTCTATCATAATAAAACTCCGTTTCTATTGCACACACGCAATTGCTGGTTCCTGTGTTATATTATTATTCGTCCCAGTTGTGCCAGACGTCTGTTACGTCATCATCCTCATCGAGTGCGTCGAGAAGGTTTGTCATCTGGTTTATGACTTCTTCAGAAGTAAGCGTTACATATGTTGAGGGTACTTTGCATACTTCAGCTGATACGAACATGTATCCTTTTGCTTCAAGATCTGACTTGATTGCATCGAGATCATCCGGTTCGCATGTTATTTCGAGGATGTTGTCATCTTCTTCAGAGAAGTCTTCTGCGCCTGCTTCGAGTGCGTCTTCCATGAGCTTGTCCGGATCAACTACTTTGTCGCCGTATTCATCAACTGATGAGATATCTATGACACCTTTGTCCGAGAACATGAAGCTTACGCATCCGTTCTGCCCGAGGTTTCCTCCGAATTTGTCAAAATAGTGTCTGAGGTTTCCTGCGGTTCTGTTGATGCTGTCTGTTGCTGTTTCAACAATTACTGCTACTCCTGACGGTCCGTATCCTTCATAAACATGCTCTTCGTACTGAGCTGCATCCTTGTCTGATGCTCTCTTGATTATACGTTCGATGTTGTCGTTCGGAACGTTGAGAGATTTAGCTTTCTGAATCAAATCTTTAAGCTTTGAATTTGCAACAGGATCAGGGCCGTGCTCTCTGACTGCGATTGCAATTTCTTTTCCTATTTTCGTAAAGACTTTCGCTTTCGCTGCATCTGATTTTTCTTTTTTGTGCTTGATGTTACTCCATTTGCTGTGACCTGACATACTTTTGCTCCTTGTCGCTTAAATTTTTGTGGGTGTTTTCATGCATATAAGGGGAAGTGCATTTCCGAGAACTATATTTGTTGCCTTTGTAAGTGCAATTCTCGATGCAATTACATCCTTGTCTTCAGCTGACAGTATAGGACAATCATGGTAGAACCTGTTGAATGCAACACATACTTCAAGTATGTATCTGGTTACATCCGACGGTTCGTAATCCTTGACTGCACTGAGTACTGTTTCGCCGAATTTTGAAAGGACTTTGGCAAGTTCTTTCTCGGTCTTTTCCCTTATTACATATTTTGTAACCGGCAATTCACCGGCCTTTTTCAATAACTGACATGTTCTTGCGTACGCATACTGTGCATATGGTCCGCTGTTGCCGTCAAATGACAGCGCTTCTTCCATGACGAAGTTTGTGTCTTTTATTCTGTCGTTCATAAGGTAGTAGAACACGACGGCTCCGACACCGATCTGTTCAGCTATATCGTCGAGATTTTCAAGGTCAGGACTCTTTTCCTGCATGATGCTCTTGACCTTTGTGACTGCTGAATCTATGAGGTCTTTTATGAGGACCACATTTCCGGATCTTGTCGCAAGTTTTTCTCCGTTTATGCTTATTGTGCCGTACGGAACGTGAACCAGTTTGTCTGCAAAGTCATAACCCATCAGTTCTATGACTTTGAACCACTGCTGGAAGTGCAGACACTGCTGCGAACTCGTGACATAAATGCACTTGGCAAAGTCATAAGTTCTCTTTCTGTAAACCGCTGCCGCAATATCTCTTGTCGGGTAGAGGGTTGATCCGTCGCTCTTTAAAATGAGGCACGGGGGCATATTGTATTCGGACAAATCTACTACTGATGCTCCGTTGTCGAGCTTGAGCAGTCCCTTTTCTTTTAATACCTGAACCTGTTCAGGCATTTTGTCTGTGTAAAATGACTCGCCTGCATAGCTGTCAAACGTGATTCCGAGTCTGTCATAAGACCTGTTGCACTCAGCCAGAGTGAGCTTTACAAACCATTTCCACAGTGCGATGTTTTCTTCGTCGCCTGTCTCGAGTTTGTGGAATTCCGCTCTCGCACGAGCTTCAAGTTCGGGATCTTTTTCAGCTTCTTCGTGGAATCTTACATAGAGCTTTACGAGTTCGTCAACTCCGCCTTTTTCGACGAGTTCCTTGTTTCCCCACATCTTGTATGCGAGAATCTGTTTTCCGAACTGTGTTCCCCAGTCGCCCAGGTGATTGACACCCACGCATTTATATCCGACAAATTCGTGAAGTTTCTTTATTGAGTGCCCTATTACGGTAGACCCTAAATGTCCTACGTGGAACGGCTTGCAGATATTCGGTGAAGAGTAGTCCAGAACGACTGTTTCGCCCTTGCCTATATTTGTTTTTCCGTAATCTTTTCCCTTTTCGAGTATGCCTTTTAAAATCTGATCCGAATAGTACTCATCTGCGATGAAAAAGTTTAGATAACCTCCTATTGATGTTGCTTTTGCAACTGAAGGGAAGTCAAACTTTTCTGCGATTGTCTGTGCTATTACATTCGGTCCTTTTCTCAGAATAGGACTGAGCTTGAAACACGGGTAAGCAAGGTCACCCATCGAATCATCGGGGGGATACTCAAATGAGGATATTATGCCTGAGATTTCAAGAGAAGCGCCAAAGCTTTCTTTTGCGATTTCTGAAATCTTTTCGGCCAAAAGTTTCTTGAGTTCTGTCATCTGAATTCTTTCCTAATTCACATAAAAATACATAGTACATTATATAGCAATATATGGGCCCATTCAACAAAAATCTTGCAAAAAACGGGTGAAAAACAACAATTTTTTCACGTTTCGTTCTTCGGAATATGTGTGCATTATTCCCAATTCGGGAAAATGTTTTTTGTATATTTACATTAAAGATACGCGCACACGCAAAAAATATTTGATTTATTGCATTGCGAGATGATATAATGTACGGAGAATATTATCGGCTTTTGTCGGATGAAAATATACGGAAAACTCACGGAGGCTTTTGATGAAACGTAAAGTTGCGTTATTACTTGCTATTTCAATGCTTGTTCTTGTACTTGCCGGATGCTCTAAAATTGTAGAGCCGGACAAGAACGGTGCTGTCATAGACATCTACATGGGTACTAAGATTTATGACGTTGACCCTGCCAAGACATATCTTGACGAGAACGTTGTAAAATTCATTAACCTCATATTCCAGGGATTGTTTACAATAAACCAGTCGGGTGGTCTCGAAAAGGCTCTGTGCCAGAACTATGAGACATATACAGATGAGAGAACCGGCGATAAGGTAATGAGAATAAAGATCAACACAACATACTGGAGTGACGGATCTCTTGTTCAGACAAATGACTTAGTATTTGCATGGAAGAGAATACTTGAACCTGAATTTTCATCTGAAGCAGCATCTCTCCTTTACGGAATAAAGGGCGCACGCGATGCAAAGATGGGTAAGATAGGTATCGACGACATCGGACTTGTTGCCATCAGTAAGAACATTCTTGAGAT
>JAILLB010000117.1 GCA_024693345.1 Clostridiales bacterium | reverse complement strand
AACGATTGTGTGCTGTTCATTCATAAAGCTGTTGAAGCCAAATACTGTTGCATCACCCTTTATGGAATCCATCACCAGTTCGAGTTTGATTGTTCCCCACATGTCTTTGTACATTCTGTAATAGTACGTGACCTTAAGGCTGTTTCCGGTTGCAAGACTGAACATGCTTATGGTTACTGTTTTTCCGGATTTGTCTTCATTGAATGTGCAGTCGCCGTATCTGGAATACTGCTGCTTGATGCTGTCGGTACTGCCTATATAGATGCCGTTATCATCAAGAAATACGGATATGAGTTCTTCAGACACGTCATAAGACATATCTTTAGAACTTCCCTCCGGAGAAACTGTTACTTTTTCTGCTCTCCAGACGCCTTTGCATTCGCCCTGTATTTCTTCTTCAGCAGCTTTTGTGGTTTCTGTGGTTTCCGTTGTTGATTCGGTTGTGACAACTGTTGTTTCTTCAGTTGATTCGGTTGCTTCGGTTATGGTTGTTTCTTCTGTTTTGACAGTAGTCTCAGTTGTTTCATTCACACCTGTCGTATCCACTGTTTTACCCTGATTGGAACACGAAACAAGAACAACGGCCATTAATACAGCCAATATGGAAATAAACGCTTTTTTCATATAATTAATTTTCCTCATCAAGGAAGACTGCAGGTGAATAGAGATAACCCTGGTAGCAGTCGCATCCTATTTCATGGAGTTCTTCACGCTGCTCTTCTGTCTCAACGTATTCGGCGAGAACCATCAGGTTGAGTGAAGATGCAAGGTGAGTTATTGATGAAATGATTTCTCTGCAGTTTTCATGCAAAGCCAGTCCCTTGACAAGAGATCCGTCAAGTTTCAGTTCATCAAACAGGTCGTTCTTCAAATAGTTGATTGAAGTCTGACCCATTGAGAAATCGTCAATTGCAAGAGAGAATCCAAGTTCGCGAAGATTCTTAAGGCCTGAAACAGAATCATTGTTAAATGCGATTGCCGCCTGCTCTGTAACTTCAATGCAGAGTGAAGCATTGTTCAGTTTTCCCGATTCATGCAGGTTCTTGCAATACTGGAAGAATCTCGGAGTTGTAAATGTGGTCCCTGTTACGTTGAAGGAAATCTTGACATCTTCTCCGAAACGAGCCTTAACTTTTTCCATGTCTTCAAGAACGCGCTCCATTACGCCTTCTTCAAGCATCGGTAAGAATTCGCCTTCTTCCGCGAGTTTGATCACAAGCGGCGGATAGATGATTCCGTGCAGATGATGTTTGTATCTCAGAAGAGCTTCCACACCTACACATTTGCCTTCGTAATTGTATTGAGGCTGGTATGAGAGAACAATCTTTTCCTTGTAGTCGTGCTTTATATCCGCACACAGAGATTTTGCAAAGTCTCCGTATGCATTGCTCAGAGACGTCAGTTTTTCTGAGCCTAGTGAAGATTCGTTTGCACGGAAAAAGTCAACAAATGACTCATAATCACGTTTGAGGCTGTCATCTGTCTGTTTGTCCAGTATCTTGACGAAAGGCAGGTATATCAGTACACCCACTATTACGTTAAACACCTGAAGCAGAGCTCCGGCAACACTTCCGGTCGCGCTGTAGCCTCCCAGAATAATAGGAGTTGTCCACTCTATTCCGTTTGTTATATATGGTACGATTCCCAGCGACAGAGCCGCGTATGCTATTGAGTAGCATACCATCGGAACTGCGAGGAAAGGAATGAGCATGATTGGATTGAAGATTATAGGCAGACCGAAGACCATCAGTTCGTTGATGTTGAATATCATCGGGAATGCGGCAGTAAATCCAAGACCTCTGCGTGCACGGTTTTTCGAGAAAAGAAGGATTGCGATGAGAAGACATATTGTCGAGCCGCATCCTCCCATCAGAACAAAGCAGTCAAAGAACTGTTTTGTCAAAATGACAACAGGCTCTGATCCCGCTTCAACAGCGGCCATGTTTATATCAAGTCCTCCCGCAAAGTTTGCTTGCATTACTGTTTCCAGTGTATCGCTGCCGTGAATTCCGAAGAACCAAAGAATGGATGACATCAGAACAAATACAAGGCCTTTAAAGAAACCGCTCGGGATTAACAGGAAAAATGCATTGAACACAGTCGCGAGAAGAGATCTGAATGAGTCTTCATTCGAGAATGTTACAACGAGGTGATTGAACAGGGCAAATATGGATACAACAACAACTATTGATGGCAGAGTTGACAGCATTCTGTTGAATTCCCTGTCCGCTCCCATCGAAAACAGAACTCTTTTGCGTTTGCTGAAAAGTCTGAAGAAGAAAATGTAGAGTGCCGAAGCTCCCAGTCCCGTGATAATTGCAAGGAACATGGACTTTGGTCCCATGTTGTCTGTGCTGAATCCTTCAAGGTATACACCTGCAAGGATGAAGAACGAAATCAAAGCGGAAAAAACCGCACCGCCCTGAACTATTTTCGTGTCAGCCTGCAGTTTCATGAACGATCTGCTTATAGCAAATGTCATGTAGACTGAAAGAACTCCGAATGTTGCAGAGTAAATGATGTCGAACAGTTTCAGAATGAATCCGTTTAAAAATGTCTGGATGAAAGTCTGATAACCCTCAACCGGGAAAGTCTTTATAATCAGGGCAAATGCTCCGATGATAAGAACCGGAATCATGCTGACAAGTCCGTTCCTGATTGAGCGGACTATAATCGACTGTTCCATTCTCCTTGTAAAGGCCATGAAACCTTTTGTATTCTCTCTCGCGTTGTCCATGTTTTTCTCCAGAAAAAAT
>JAILLB010000116.1 GCA_024693345.1 Clostridiales bacterium | reverse complement strand
AACGATTGTGTGCTGTTCATTCATAAAGCTGTTGAAGCCAAATACTGTTGCATCACCCTTTATGGAATCCATCACCAGTTCGAGTTTGATTGTTCCCCACATGTCTTTGTACATTCTGTAATAGTACGTGACCTTAAGGCTTTTTCCTGTTGAAAGGCTGAACATGCTTATGGTTACTGTTTTTCCGGATTTGTCTTCATTGAATGTGCAGTCGCCGTATCTGGAATACTGCTGCTTGATGCTGTCGGTACTGCCTATATAGATGCCATTGTCATCAAGAAATACGGATATGAGTTCTTCAGACACATCATAAGATATATCTTTAGGACTTCCCTCCGGAGATACTGTTACTTTTTCTGCTCTCCAGACGCCTTTGCATTCGCCCTGTATTTCTTCTTCATCAGAAGCTGTTGTCTCAGTTACAGCTGCTGTTGTTTCCGTAACAACAGTTGTCTCAGTCGTCTCATCATTAACTGGGTCTGTGGATTCACTTTGGGTTGTTATGACAGTAGTCTCTGTCAAAGTTGTGTCCTCTGAAGTTGAAGTCTCCTTTGGCGTTGAACATCCTGCGACAAGAAGTACTAACATAACTGCAGCCATCACCAGTGAGATTAACTTAATACTGTTTTTCATTACTTAAAAATTGACCTTTCTTTTCCCATTTATCACTTGGACGAACAAATGCTGAGGTAATCTCAGCATTTGTGTTGTCGTGTATTATTGCTGATCTTTCTTTTCCTCTTCGAGGAATAATGCCGGTGAATAGAGATATCCCTGATAGCAGTCGCATCCAATTTCATGGAGTTCTTCGCGCTGCTCTTCTGTCTCAACATATTCGGCAAGAACAGTGAGATTAAGAGAACCTGCGAGGTGAGTTATAGATGAAATAATCTCGCGGCAGTTTTCATGTGTTGCCAAACCCTTGACAAGCGATCCGTCAAGTTTGAGTTCATTGAACAAATCGTTCTTCAGGTAGTTGATTGAAGTCTGACCCATTGAGAAGTCATCTATTGCAAGGGAGAATCCAAACTCGCGCAGACTCTTAAGTCCTGCTATTGAGCTCTCGTCAAATGAGATGGCAGCCTGTTCGGTCACTTCAATGCACATTGAAGAATCTATGACCTTTCCTGATTCGTGCAGGTTCTTGCAGAACTGCAAGAATCTAGGAGTTGTAATCGTAGTTCCCGTTACATTGAATGAAATTCTTACGTCTTCTCCGAAGCGGGCTTTAACCTTTTCTCTGTCCTCAAGGACACGTTCCATAACGCCCTCTTCAAGCATCGGCAAAAATTCGCCTTCTTCTGCAAGCTTGATTACAATCGGCGGATATATGATACCGTGCAGGTGGTGTTTATACCTGAGCAGTGCTTCAACACCTATGCACCTGCCCTCGTAGTTGTACTGAGGCTGATATGCAAGAACAATCTTGTATTTGTAGTCGTGTTTTATGTCTGCACACAGAGACTTTGCAAAGTCGCCGTACGCATTGCTCAGTGTTGTCAGTTTGACAGAACCGAGATTTGATTCATTTGCTTTAAAGAATTCTACGAATGATTCGTAATCGCGTTTCAGACTGTCATCTGAGTGTTTATCAAGCATCTTGACAAACGGCAGGTAAATCAAAACTCCCAGTATTACGTTGACTACCTGGAGCAGTGCTCCTGCAATGCTTCCGGTGGCTTTGAAACCGCCTAGAATAATCGGTGTCGTCCACTCAATTCCGTTTGTAATTAGAGGTACTATTCCCATCGACATTGCCGCATAAGCCACTGAATAGCATACAAGCGGTACAGTGAGGAAAGGAATGAGCATGATCGGGTTGAAAACTATTGGTAAACCGAAGACCATCAGTTCGTTGATGTTGAATATCATCGGGAATGTTGCAGTAAATCCAAGACCTCTGCGGGCACGGTTTTTCGAGAACAGAAGAATTGCGATCAAAAGACATATTGTCGATCCGCATCCGCCCATCAGAACAAAACAGTCAAAGAACTGTTTTGTAAGGATAACTGTAGGCTCTGCCCCAGCTGCAACTGCAGCCTGGTTTGCTGCGAGTCCGTCGACAAAGGTTGACTGCATAACGGTTTCGAGTGTATCGCTTCCGTGAATACCGAAGAACCACAGAACTGATGACATGAATACGAATATGAGACCCTTGAAGAAACCATTAGGGATTATTGAGAAGAAAGCATTGAATGCTGCTGCAAGTAGTGATCTGAATGAGTCTTCGCCTGAAATTGTCATTACCAGCAGGTTGAACAGTGCAAATATTCCGGATACAACGACTATGGAAGGAAGTGTAGCCAGCATTCTGTTGAATTCTCTGTCAGCTCCCATGGAGAACAGAACGCGTTTGCGTTTGCTGAAGAGTCTGAAGAAGAATACATAGAGTGCCGATGCTCCAAGACCAGTAATAATGGCGAGGAACATTGACTTTGGTCCCATGTTGTCCGTGCTGAAGTCTTCAAGATATACGCCTGCAAGTATAAAGAATGAAATCAATGCGGCGAAAATCGCACCGCTCTGTACTATATTGGTATCTTCCTGCAGATTCATGAATGCCCTGCTTATTGCGTAAGTCATGTATACAGAGAGCACTCCGAAAGTTGCCGAATTAACAATGTCGAATAATTTCAGAAGGAATCCGTTCAGGAAAGTCTCCATGAAAGTCTGATATCCTTCAACCGGGAATGTCTTCAGAATGAGTGCAAACGCCCCGATGATAAGAACCGGAATCATGCTGACAAGTCCGTTCCTGATTGAGCGGACTATAATCGACTGTTCCATTCTCCTTGTAAAGGCCATGAAACCTTTTGTATTCTCTCTCGCGTTGTCCATGTTTTTCTCCAGAAAAAAT
>JAILLB010000083.1 GCA_024693345.1 Clostridiales bacterium | reverse complement strand
CTGAACTTCTCTGTCGTAAATGGCTGCATCTTTATCTGCAACTTTGATGTTTACGAGTTTCTGCGGGAAAGTAGTGAATCCTTCTGAGAGTTCACTTGCTTTCTTCTTGGAGGATATCATGGCTTCCATTATTTTCAGACTCGTGAGAATACCGTCTCCTGTGGTGCTGAAATTGAAGAATATTATGTGACCGGATTCTTCGCCGCCTAGACTGCATCCGTTCTGTTTCATGTAGTCATAAACGTTCTTGTCACCGACATCGGTCTTTGCATATTCTATGCCGCATTCGTCAAGTGCTTTGAACAGTCCCATGTTTGACATGATTGTAGCTACAACTGTGTTCTTTTGTAGTTTTCCCTGCTCCTTGAGATACTTTCCGCAGAAATAAAGAATGTTGTCACCTGTCATGACATTGCCCAGTTCATCAACAGCAAGACATCTGTCGGCATCGCCGTCGAATGCAAACCCTATATCCAGTTTGTTCTCAACTACGAATTTCTGAAGATGCTCAATATGTGTTGAACCTGCATCTTTGTTTATATTTGTACCATCGGGTGCGTTGTTTATAACGTATGTCTGGGCGCCTAGTGCATCAAATACGGATTTTGCGATTGCCCAGCTGGCACCATTTGCGCAGTCAAGACCCACTTTAATGTCACTGAAGGAATAGATACCGTTTGAAATGAGATAACCTATGTATCTGTTACGGCCTGCAACATAGTCGACTGTTCTGCCGACGTTCTCTCTTGTTGCAAACGGAAGTTCGTTATAGTGCTTACCGAAGACTGATAATTTGCCGTCGAGATAGTCTTCACACAATTGTGTGACTTCGTCTTCCATCTTCTCTCCGAGATGATTTAAAAGCTTTATTCCGTTGTCATAGAAAGGATTGTGACTTGCAGATATCATGACACCGCAGTCAAATTTGTCTGTTCTTGTTATATATGCAACGGAAGGAGTTGTGGTAACGTGCATTATGCACGCATCTGCTCCTGAAGAAACAATACCAGCGCAGACAGCATATTCATACATGTAGCCAGATCTTCTCGTGTCTTTTCCTAGAAGAATTTTTGCTCTCTGATCACTGCCGTTTCTCTTCTTTATCTCGTTGAAGTACCATCCGAGGAATCTGCCTATCTTATATGCATGATCAGATGTTACGACTACGTTTGCTTCTCCTCTGAATCCATCTGTTCCAAAATATTTACTCACTTGACTTACCTCTTTATAACAACTTCGTTTTTCTGTTTATATATGCTGTTTTCGGGGACATATCCTCTGACTGAAGACAATGGATAAACATTAGTGTGTTTCCCTATTACTGTTCCGGGATTTAATACGCTGTTGCAGCCCACTTCCACGTAGTCACCTAGCATTGCACCGAACTTTTTCAGTCCTGTTTCAATGCACTCGCCATTGCATTTGACTGTGACAAGGGATTTATCACTCTTGACGTTGGATGTGATGGAACCGGCTCCCATGTGTGAATGATAACCCAGTATTGAGTCGCCTACATAATTGAAATGCGGTACCTGAACAGAATCAAAAAGAATACAGTTTTTCAGTTCCACTGAATTGCCTACTACTGTTCCTTTGCCTACTATAGCAGCTCCTCTTATGAAGGCACAGTGACGGATCTCTGCTTCTTCACAGATGATGCAGGGTGAACCAATATATGCAGTTGGAGCAACTTTGGCACTCTTAGCTATCCAGACGTTTTCACTTGTTTCTTCATATATGTCTTTAGGAAGGCTTTTGCCGAGTTCCACAATATACCCTTTTATATCTTTCAGTGCTTCCCACGGATAAACATATTTACTTAGGAAATCTTTAGAGATTGTATTGGATAAATCATAAAGATTCCTTATTTCCAGTTCTTTCATGATACTAATATCCTTTTATTCTACAGTGACGCTCTTGGCCAGGTTTCTCGGCTTGTCCACATCAAGACCTCTCGCCACGCTTATATAGTACCCGAGGAGCTGAAGCGGAACAACGGCTAAACTTGCCATGAAGTGATCATCTACTTTAGGAATGTATGTTGTGAAGTTGCATGTGTCTTCTATTGAGTAGTTGCCGTATCCCGTGAGTCCCATGAGATATGCGCCTCTCGCCTTGCACTCCACCATATTGCTTACTGTCTTTTCAAACAGTCTCTGCTGTGTAAGTACCCCTATAACCAAAGTATTGTCTTCAATGAGGGATATTGTGCCGTGTTTGAGTTCGCCTGCTGCATATGCTTCGGAATGTATGTATGAAATCTCTTTCATTTTAAGACTGCCTTCAAGGCAGATGGCGTAATCCACACCGCGGCCTATGAAGAACACATCGTGAGCATCTGCATATTTGCTTGCAAACCACTGAAGTCTTTCTTTTTCGGATAATACTTTCTGGATTTTGTCAGGAATTGTTTCAAGTTCAGATATGAGCCTTGAATATTCTTCTTTTTCAAGAGCTTCACGTACAAAACCGAACTGAACGGCAAGGCAGTATATTGCCATGAGCTGGGCACTGTAAGCTTTTGTTGTTGCAACTGCTATTTCTGGACCTGCCATTGTGTAATATACGGAATCTGCTTCCCTTGCTATTGAACTGCCCACAACATTCACTATTCCGAGTGTTTTGACGCCTCTGCTCTTTGCTTCTCTCAATGCGGCTAAGCTGTCTGCAGTCTCACCTGACTGGGATATTACTATGACGAGACTCTTAGGGTCAAGAAGAGGATTTCTGTATCTGAACTCCGACGCAAGTTCCACTCTTACAGGAATCTTGGCTAAGTCTTCAAATACATACTGTGCTACCATTCCGACGTGCCATGCTGATCCGCAGGCAACAATTGTAATACCACTTATCTCCTTTATTTCTTCATCGGATAATCCGACTTCTCTCAAGTCAATCTTTCCGTCAGCTACTACTTTGTTCATTGTGTCTCTGACGGCTTTGGGCTGTTCATGAATTTCTTTCATCATGAAGTGTTCATAACCGCCTTTTTCAGCAGCTTCAGTGTCCCACTTGATTTCTGTCAGCTCTTTCTGTATTTCTTCTCCGTCGAGGTTGTAGAAATGCACGTCACCTGCCGTGACTTTTGCCATCTCGAGGTTGCCAATGTAGTATACGTTTCTTGTGTATTTAAGTATTGCTGGAACGTCGGAAGCAATGTATGACTCGTCGTCTTTGAGACCGATTATCATGGGAGAATCCTTGCGTGCTACCCAGATTTCACCCGGAAGATCTTTGAACATTACTTCAATTGCATAAGAGCCCCTGATTCTGACCATGGCTTTTGCAATTGCATCAATCGGACCTTCGTTGTATTTCTTATAATAGTAGTCTATGAGCTTAATTGCGACTTCTGTATCTGTTTCACTGTAGAACTGATAACCATTCTTCAACAGTTTATCTTTCAGCTCCACGAAGTTCTCTATAATCCCGTTGTGAACTCCTACTACTTCAGATTCAACAACACCTGAACCTGATCCTTTGCAGTTTCCTGATACATGAGGATGAGCATTCTTCTGGCTCGGTTCACCATGTGTAGCCCATCTTGTATGGCCAATGCCGCATGTCCCTTTTAATGCTTTTCCGTTGTCTGTCTTATCTGCAAGGACACTAAGTCTGCCTTTGGCCTTGACAACTTCAGCCATGCCATCTCCATCTCTGACGGCAAGACCAGCTGAGTCATATCCTCTGTATTCAAGTTTGGCAAGTCCCTGAAGCAATATTGGGGCCGCCTGTTTTTTGCCTGTATATCCAACTATTCCGCACATTTCTTTTTCCTCTAATTTGTTTTTATATTATATTAACTATTCCTAAAGCAGTATATTTTTGTAAATGAAATCAATTCTAAATTCCTTTTTGTTTTCCCAATATACGGAAATTCCAACTAGTACTGGTGTATTGACTTTCTCTAGAACGATATTTAAATAATAATCAAGCATCTCCGAATTATCTTTTGATGCCATGACAAAAATACAATATTCTTCTGTTCTAAGCGTTCCAATGATCTTTTTTTCTTTATTATCTTTGCTGTATTCAATTGCTGAATTAAGCCTTTCCACCAGAGCATTAATCTCTATTCTGGTCAAAGCAGAGAAAAAATCCACCAATTCAATGCTTGCATTGTCTTGTGATTGAGCAACCAATCTTTCTTTTAAGTTCAATAATATAAATCTGAATGTATTTAAATTAGTTTTATTTTTGATAATTGAATTGATGCCGTATTTTTCATGAAGGAAAATACCTAACAATGGTTCCTTTCCATCCATGCTAGACAAAGAAAAACCATCTTCATCTATACAAATCAATGTTTCAGTTTTGTAATTATTTAAATATTTCTCTTTTCTCCAAATGAAATAATCTATTATTTCCATTGGAGTAATCAACATTTTGCAAACATAACAAAAATCTTCATATGAGATGCAATTGATATCCATGCCGATTTCTGAATGTTTTAGGAGTATTCTATTATATTTCTTTATGGTTGGATTCATAAACATCACTAGTGGAACAACTGTTAGGCCATTATCAATCGTAATGGTGTCTCCACGATTATTATTAAACATCAAAGGTGTTCCAGATTCTATGATTTTTATTGTCTCCTCGATTTGGGATTTAGCTATTCTGCATTTCTTTTCGAGCCATTTTTCTTCATTTGTTTCATCCTCAGTCCTATCACAGGTGTTTCGAGCTTTCAGTTGGATGGCTAAAACATAATTCTTAACTTTAATCAAAATATCAGCAAGTTCTCTCTCGGTTTGACCCTGGGGCCTATACTTCAAATCACTGAAGGTAAGTTCTTTATAGAAATATAATTCCGAAAAAGCATTTAATAATCGTTCTGATTGGTTAACCATTTATACCTCTTTTCATATATCGTATTAGAACGATATCTTTAGAGATAAATCACAATCGGTATTATGTGAGACCTTTACTCCAAGCCATTTTTCCAATTCATCAACACCTATACTGTTATACAAATCACCAATTGATTGGAATGGAACACTATACTTTATACAAAAGTTGGTGTCTAAACAATGTGGATAATCACACATACATATTTTTACTTTTTTAAGTACTTCTGCAAATGAATAATTATATTTCAAATTAAAAAAACTAGCTTTTTTTATAGGTTCTAATGTATCACATAAACACAGTAGAAATGCAAATGGATTATTCATATTGTATTGAATCTTCGAATCTATAAGATCATTCAGCCCTAATTCTCGATATTGATTTTTTTGGGAATCTGTGTTTGGAACATACATATTATGTCTAACTATTGCCTCTGCTGCAATTTTATATAGTTTTTTCACATCATCATCGTAGCACAATTCTTCATTATCATTGTGATTATGGAATATATTGTTGAGTTCATTGAATAACAAAAATCCGCCGCATACACCATGATCTATACCATTATAATCACTAGCAACATTCTTTCTGTAGTTGTAGTAATTGAGTCCTAAATCATAGTTATTTAGATGTTTGCAACCATTAATGATTGATTTATCGAGTTCTATTTCATTATTCTCATAATAATACCCTATATCATGGAATAGACATGTTAGATACCACACATATAATCCGGAATTGTAATTATCTCCATACCAATTTAAAATTCTCTTCTTCCTTTTTAATACCTTGTAAATAACTATTCCCAATAAAAACACTGACAATGAGTGAGCACATCTCATATTTGAAATTGGAAGTTTATAATCAATCCCAATTTTCTTAATGTCATCAATTATTGGATTAAATACACCAACTTTTCCTCCAGCGTTGATATATTCAATAATCATTTTTTTCGAATTACTATTATCGCAGTTTGTTGTATCATCAAAACAGGTAATAATGTCATCAACATACGCACTACGATAATATTTCCATTCATTATCTTTTATAGATTTAAAGATTGAATATAAACTCTTATTTCCGTAGTATCTGATACACTCTCTATCCATATCGCTTATTCCTTCTCATTTTTAATCATAATACACATTAGATCATCAAATAATAAATGGAAAAATCATAATATTTTTAACTTTACGACTGCTTTCTTTACTTTATCTATTTCTTTGACTTTAAGTCTAGGAATGTGGGCTTCACCCGGCATTACAACAAATGCCTGTTTTTCTCTTATGACGAAAGATTCACCTTTGCCTTTTCCGAAAACGCAGTCTTTTGTTTTGTCATATTGCCCTGTGACTTCAAGCTTATCTTCTTCAAGCAATTCAATTCTCTCTGAACCTTCAATGGGATAATGCACATCTATATATTCATGATGAGACTCGAATACGCCTTCTTCTTTTGTCTCATATTCCATTACATTAACATATACACCATCGAACAGGTCATAGTGTCCGACATCAAGGTTATCCAGTTTACCGGATTCAACAATATCTAAAGCTTTATGTAACCTGATAAGTGTCTCATATGATAATTCGCTCTTCATAATCTATCTCGTTTCTTGTGTCAATCCCACATGAATTCAAGTGAAGATATTTCATCGGTATTGTCTATGATAATCCTGTCTCCTTTTGTTAACTTTAGATGAGTCGGAATTGTAACACATTCCTTGATATATCTCTTCATATCTCCTTTAACCGGAGCTTTAAGTTCAAATCCTTTGAGATCATCAAAAGTGAGTTCAAACCTGTATTCGCCTTTCTTGATGGCAATTTCACCACTCTTTATTTTCTCAACTTTTGCGCCATTGTACGTGCATAAATAGAATTCGTCGGTGGAAGTTTTAATAAAGCACAAAATTCCGACAAAGTTAATAAATCCCAACATCGGAATAGTGGCAATTGCCATAGTTGCAGTATATCCTTTTGTAACTGAGTTATACCAGATATATTTTTGCGGGAAGTTTGTTCCTTTGTCCCCTTCAATATACCCAAGCGAATTAGTAAATGTGTGCTTTTCACCATTTATATCGAGTTCTCCATTTACTTTATGGAACATGGAATAGATTGCATGTTTACATTCAAGTGGCATATGCTCAAATGCTCCCATGACATTCTTTTTCAATGGATGGAATTCACCGAGAGTCAGCTCACCTTTAACGGATAGTTCAGGAATTTGGATATTGAAAGAAACCACATTGTCTGAAACAGTAACTGATGTGGTATCTTCGATAAAGAAGGAGCCTGTAGGAGTTATAGCCTGAAGCATGTCTCCTTCGTTTGCATGGCTGACAATACAAGCAATGACGAAGTTATCATCGCTGATGAACTTGTAGTATTTGCCGTAGAAGTGGTTATTTGTATCCATATAATGCAGTTCGGTTTATCTTTCCATAATTGTTAATACTTATTGTTGAATTATTGAACATATCATTTGCAATCTTCACAAAACGAACACAATCAATTATCATTGTTCAAAAAGTTAGTAATATCAATGATTTTTATCACATAAAGTATCTGGCTGAAAAACTGGACCAAACATAGTTTCTTGTTCAAGTGTAAACTTTTCAATTCGATAATCCTCTTTTATGTTTGCAAATCTAATGTAATAATACTCTCTGTCTTCTTGATTCTTGTTATTTGGACCCTTTGAAGAGAACAAAGAGAAACATAATGCAACATATGGATTAAACGTAAAATCCAACAATCTAGTTGGAATAAAAAATGCTGTGCATATGACAAAAAATCAATTGGAGTAGTGGCATGAAAATATGTGGTACCATATTTTTCAAATTCCTTTAGAAAATCTATTTCTAACTGAGAATAATCATTATCTCGAATTATTACCTAGGCAAAGAACCCGGCACCGGGTAAAGGGTGAAATAGCACTCCTCACAAAGCTGCCCGGAACCTTCAACGAAGTAACGACGGAGCGTGATCGGAGTGTTGATGTCGTAGGGTGTCGGTTTTCCACAGCGAATGCAGATTTCGTTCATGATTGAATATCCTCAGATAGCAGCTACTCCATGTGGCTAATAATCTTATCATATAAACTGTGCATTCGATCCCAGCATCCAGAGCCAAGGCACTCAATTCCACAGCTATGCTCACTTCTTACAATTTTAAACTGGCGATGAAAGCTGTCCATTCTTCCAACATACACAGCATCTGCTTTTATTGAGACCGATGAATCATTCTCAAATTGATCACCCGTTAAATCAATGATCCATCCTTCAGTCTCTTGCCACGAGTGGCCACAATGACCATAAACCTTATCATAGGATTCTCCATCGAATCGAATGCTATCAACACCAAACTGATGGTAAAGGTAATGAGTAAATAAATCAGCTGTATCATCGCAACAATCGTGTGGGAAATTATTCATTCTTTCAGTTCTATAAGAATTTGGTTTAAACTCTCCAACGGCCTTTGCCTTCTCGATGGCTTGCCGAAACTTATACGCCTCGTTTTCCAACATTTCTCTTGTCATATCAGTCCCGTCCAATGCAATCAACTTTCGAATAATCGTAATGAATTATCCTCAATCATGTCGCTTTCTCTTGTTCCGCGTATTTTTGATATATCTTCCACCATTTTTTCTAACCGTTCTTTCAATGAACGCACAGAATCAATATTATTCACAAATGGTGCATCCGTTTCAAGCAGTAATTTGTCTGCGGGAATTACCTTGATTGTCTCCTGCCCCGACTTTGTTTTCAGCATCCTTGGATTAATGGAAAACCATGACCCGCATAATAAAGCAATACAACATCATACTCTTCAAGTTTATCACTAAAAGCAGATATTTTCTCCGCCAAATCAACACTTTTTAGATTATAAAAAAACTCAACAATAAACCCAAGTACAATTAGTTTTCAGCCACAGCTTTGGCATCGGACACTGCGCAATCAAGCTTTGCAAGAATACTATAATCATTGTTTCCTATACACATTGCATATCTTTTCATCAGTTAAGTTTTTCTCCGAATATATTTCTACAACAGCCTTGATGGGTCTAATTGCAAATATTTATACACGTTTTTGAATCAATTATTCATTTTAAAATGCCATGTCATCTCTCGATAATAATTCCAGTGAACTAACAAAACATAAAAAACATAACATTTAACATGTTTAAATCAAAAAAATCTATTAATAATATCCTTACTTGCAGCACAAGTATCTTCCATATCTCCAAAGGATATTATTTCTCCTGCGTAATAAGTGTTTTTATTTCCCTGTAATGCTTCTAGTTTATCATACCATCCTTCCTGATAATCTTTACTTGAAACATGAGGACAATAGTACACTTCTTGTGCGTAGTGTTTTTCTTTTATTGGATATCCGACTTTAGCCATATCTTCATCCATGAGTCTCATGACATCGTCATAATTCTTGTCTGGTGTACCGGTATGGTTAGCCAAAGCATATACTGTGGCAGGGCAGTCTCTGTCGAGATACTGCCATCTGTTATAATAAACCATTGCATGACCAAGTCTTTCAGAAACCATGTTTTCAACAAGGTATCCGGAAATGTTTGGAGACTTACCTTCATCAAACGTTGCAATGTAGTCTATATATCTTTCATGAATTATCTTTGAGAATAATTCTTTCTCTTCTGTTGTTGCATCTGCATAATTAATGAAATAGTCAAGAGGAGTTGTAACGATGAGTTTATCAAATTCTTCTGTTTTCTCTACTCCATCTTTATTTCTGGTTGTTACCAATACCTTACCATCGGGACGTTCTACTTTAACAACTTCTGTTTCAAGAATAGCCTGATGCATTAACTTATCATTTACATGGACATAAATCTGTTGTGTACCATCCTGCCATGTCCAGAGTTTCATATTAACAAATTCCAGAGCGGTAGTAACATCCAAATACTTCATAACCAATGCGGCCGGAATCTCATCAAAGAATCCATAGCCAAATGATGTAAATGGAGCAATCCATATTCTTTGAACTTCTTCTACTTTATTAAGTTTGCAAAACTCGGAAAATGGCAGTGCAAGATCCTTCAAATTGGGGTTTGAGCCCTTGATATAGTTCGGGTAAGAATCTTCCTTTGTGGATCCACAATAACCATCTACCCCTTTTGATATTCCAAAGTACTCACCTTTAGCAACACCGATATGCCCATAGCAGTCATATCCCTTATACTTTGTCTGCATAAGCTGATTCAGCTTTTTCATCTGCTTTTTCAGCTTTACAAGTCCAAACAACTTTTTGAAACTGAAATTAATCTTTGGTTCAAATGGATGATCAACAGTACCATCAAGTTTCAAAAACTGACGGCGCATATTAGGTTCACCTTTTTTGAAATCCGGTCCTTTATGGTAATAACCGCCAAATTCTTCCATTTCACTTACTGCATGATAAGTGATGGCTCCCATTATGGCTCCGGTTTCAAAACTCTTTTCTTCTTCAACACCATTATGTTTCACCTTCAACTTAGGTGACCAGCATTTACCGCCCACCTTATTGAGTTTTTCATAAATTGTGTAATCTGTATATCCTTTCTTTTCGAGGTACATTGCGCATGATAATCCCGCGGGACCTGCGCCTATAATACAAATTCGATTTTCTTTACTCACTTTTTTGCTCCTTTTTACACGAACGTGCCATGATTATGGTTCTTTCATTTTCCTGTATAATTACAATCATTTGTTTGTGTAATTGTTTCAAGTTTCTATTCTGTTTACGACATTATTTGCTTTATAACATCAAATATTTTTTCAAAACTTTTGAAAGAAAAATCTTTTGCAAAAACATCTTGTTTATAAACATAATCTGCAAAATCACTCTTTGACATGGCAATGGAACACTCCTGCTCCAAGTCATCATGCTTGTATACTTTATCTTCAATTATCCCATTGACATCTACCTTATTTTGAATCTTACTGGTTTTAGTTATATACTTTCCATCCTTGCTATTACCTGATAAATAAAACTCGCTACCAAGAAATAGTCGCCTTCCATTAGAATCGATTTTTAAAAGATCTTCTCGTTCGTAATAATGTTCAATAGATATCTTTTCTCCGTACAAATTAGAGTTAACGAGAGGTATTGCAAATGCATATACGTTATTGCCTAAATAGACAAACTCTTTATTTTCAATTTCTTTTATTTCTTTATTTTGAGAAAAGTTATCTCGATCAAATATGCCAATTATTTTTCTTGATTGTTGAATTCTTGCATAATTATTTAATAAATCAATCAATGTTGAATCTCCCATTGTGGTTTCATACTCGTAGTATTCAATATCACAATCCTGAATATTAAGCCTTAACTGAGCGCTCTTAATATGCTTCCAATCAGTTTTTCCTTCAGTAATGATCAATGGTTTTGAGCTGGCCAATATGGCTTCTTTTAACTGTTTATACTGATCAAAATACCTTTGATTTTCGTCAATAAGTATTTCGTATACCTCTTGAAACAATTGATTGTTTTGAGGGGAACATCCAATTCCCTCCTTATCCATATTGAGTATTTGAAAGTTTTCATCTGTTATATTGCCAAGTCCAAGATTAAAAAATGGAGAGTGAGAAGTTACGATAAACTGAAGATTCGGATACATATTAAATAATTTTGGAAGAATTTCCTTTTGCACTTTTATATGCTGGTGCTTATCAATTTCATCAATCAATACAATTCCAAAAACATCGCTTGCATCTTTTCCAATATTGTCAGCTTGACGCAACAATTCTCCAAAAAGACACAACAATGATAATTCTCCCGAGGACATATAAAAAATACTTGGATATATACACACGCCTCGTGTGGCACTAATAATCGCAATTCTGTTTGCACCTGAATTTCGTGTTCCTATACCGATGCGAACATTTTCACCAGTTTTGGGTTCAAGCATTAATGACAATAGTTTATTAATACTCATATGGATTTTCGTTGTTGTTTTGTATAATTGATTATCTAAAACGATGTCCATTATCCAATTTGTAATTTGAGGAAGATCAGAAGTTACTTCTATTGGGTTTGTTAAATATCCAGAGAATGATGAATCGGTATTAAATGATAGATGAATTTTATATGGATCATTCAAAAAACAAGGAACCTCATAACGATAGGCGGGAAAGTATGTAAGTAGATATTCGTTAAATAGATTTTCAATTGTTTCAAGATCAGTTATAGACCAGATTTTTACATTTTTATTTGTTTTCAACTTAGATTCAAAGGCATTGAATGGAATGGCATTTTGAATACAAACGATTTCTTCATACCATTCTTTTGTAAATTCTCCTCTTGCATCTACGTAATCCAAGAAGGATCCATCTATTTGGGTGTAACGAATATAGACTATTGAAGGGGCGGTTACATCAGGTGAAAAAAGTGGAGATGAAACTCTGTAGTACTTTCCAGTAATATTTTCGAATTCATTGTGAAATGCTTTTTTTGCTAGTTCATAAAAGGAGTCAACTATATAGGTTAAGATGGTTGTTTTTCCAGAACCATTTATTCCAGACAATACTGTTACTCTTTTTTCAAAATCCAATACTATTTTTTCAAATGGAGCTCGATTAACTAGAATCATTTTTTGTATTTTCACAATTAGTTCTCCTTTCTATTCAATTATTATCAATCAACCATATAACTTGGCACAAATATATTGAACAATTATACCGACAAGGTCACTTTCTATTTCTCGTTATTTAAAAACCTAAGAAAATCAATGTTTTTCTTCTGTTGATTCCTTTCTTTAACATTTTTCGTGATTGCGACACATACACTTTGCAAATCAGGCATTAATCGATACGTATTAAATCCCAATGTATCTAGTATTGATAATAACTCAGTGCGCAACGATTTTGGTATTTTTATAACATAAGTATTCTCTTTTATGATATCGATATGAATATCTTTATCAATGTCATATGGAAGCATAAACAATCCCTGTTGCATAGTTATTCTTTGATTTGATTTACTTGGGTCAACAAACAATATCTTCTTTAAATATTTTGTTGAATTATTAAACTCTTTTATATGAAATCCATCGTAATCGTTATTTTTTATACAATTAATAATTACTTCGGTCTTATCACATAATGTGTCTGGCTGAATAATTGGACCAATCATAGTCTCTCGTTCAAAAGTAAATCTATCAATTTTATAATTGTCTTTAATACTTGCCACCCTAATATAATAGTACTCTTTATCCTCTGGATTTTTATAATTTGGCCCCTTTGATGAAAACAATGCAAAACATAATGCAACATATGGATTAAAAGTAAAATCCAATAGTCTAGTTGGAATTCCAAAATGCTGAGCATATGATAAAAAATCTATTGGAGTTGTTGCATGGAAGTACGGACTGCCATATTTTTCAAACTCCTTTAAAAAATCAATTTCTAACGAAGAATAATCATTGTCTCTAATTAGTGCAGGCAACAACTCATCTTGTTTTGAATACCCTCTAAAAACATAATTGTTTTTTTGAACTAATTCATTGAGCCTTTCAATCAACAATTGCGAAGTATCAATTATTTGTTCCTTCTCCATAGTACATTGAAATGTTGTTTGAATTAAATATCCAAGACAACATTATTCCTCCTAAATGTTCATATTCTAACAAGGTCCCAACATTAACAATAAATTAAACTCTTTGCCAAAAAAAAGAACAACAATCTTTGAGTAATTTGAGATGTCAATATATGTTTTTTTGTGTTACATATTTATGAAAATTGATTTCGTAACTATGTTGTTATCTATTTCCATACATTTCTTGATAATACTTCTGATAATCACCACTTGTGCATTCATCCATCCAATCCATGTGGTTCTTATACCAATCAATTGTTAATTTAATACCATCTTTAAACATAGTGGTTGGTGCCCAATCCAATTCTTTCATAGCCTTTGATGGATCAATTGCATATCTTTGATCATGTCCTTTTCTGTCTGTGACATGAGTTATCAGAGATTCTGGTTTATTCAATTCTTTGAGAATAATCTTTACTATCTCAATATTTGCTTTTTCGTTATGACCACCGAGATTGTATACTTCTCCCACTTTTCCTTTTTCAAGAACCGCTAGAATACCGTAGCAGTGATCTTTAACAAATAACCAGTCTCGTACATTTAATCCTTCGCCATAAACCGGTAATGGTTTATCATGAGAAGCATTGTTTATCATCAAAGGAATAAGCTTTTCTGGGAACTGATAAGGACCATAGTTATTTGAACATCTGCTTATAGTTACAGGTAATCCATACGTTCTGTGATAAGCCAATGCCAAAAGATCAGCAGATGCCTTTGATGTGCTATATGGAGAAGATGTGTGTATTGGAGTATCTTCATGGAAGAATAAGTCGGGTCTATCAAGTGGCAGATCACCATATACTTCATCTGTACCAACTTGATGGAATCTTTCAACTCCATATTTTCTACATGCATCCATCATAACCTGAGTTCCGAGGATATTTGTTTCAAGGAAGATTCCAGGGTTTTCTATTGATCTGTCAACATGAGATTCTGCAGCAAAGTTAACCA
>JAILLB010000052.1 GCA_024693345.1 Clostridiales bacterium | reverse complement strand
AAGACGACACAACAGACAGTTGCATAAGATGACAATACTTAAGGGTGGAATAAGAAAACCGAGTCAGGCACCAAGAGAAGTCAAAGGATTCAGATTAAACGATAAAGTTCTTTATAACGGACAAGAATGTTTTGTCCATGGAAGAAGAACATCCGGATATTTTGACCTCAGATTGATAGATGGAACAAAAGTGCATCCATGTGCATCGTGGAAAAACATACGTTTGTTGGAACATACAAACACAACATTAACACAGGAGGTAAGGCTCTCCTCCCACGACTGAAGTCACGGGTGTCCGAGCCTAGATATCATGAAAAAGGTTAGAATAACAGTAAAAAGAATATCTGTATACGATGATCTTATCAAAGAATACGAGAATCCTATGGAACACGCATGTGACATGAAGGTCGGACAGGTATTTATAGCAAATGGATGGCAGAAACCTGAAGGATTTTGCGACAGTGCATGGGACACAATATCCCCATTTGTTTTGGCTTTGTCTCACGGTGCTCAAAACTTCTATGACGGATGGATGAAAAACGACCGGACAGCCATGATTTCTTGCAATGACGGATTCCGTCCCGTGAGTTTCTATCTGGAAACAATGGAAGAAGATGCCAATTGAATAGTAAACACATAATAGAAACGAGCCCTGACATGGACTCGTTTTGCTTTTGTCATTCATCATTTTCTTCTTCAGGTTGAACCGGAGGCAGCTGATTGTTTTTTGGAAGTTTTTTGAAAAAATAAATTGCAAATATAACTGTTAATGGAGCAGAGAGGATGAGCGAAATAGGTAAAGCTTCCTGAATTCCGGCAAGCCCTCTCAGATTTGCAAGAATAATAAGGGCGGGGATGAACAAAAGTCCGCTCCTCAATGCAGTAAGAATTGCTGCGCCTATTCTTCTTCCTGTGCTCTGGTAAAGCATTTCAGTTGTCATGCAAGGAGGAAGAGCAAGGTAAGCTATTGACTGTAGCCTCAGTGCTCTGGTCCCGACATTTATAACGTCTATATCATCTCTGAAGAGACCAACCAGTTGACTTGCGAAAATGAACAGCAGAGTACATCCCACAATTATGATTCCTTCGGATACAAGGCAGGTGAAGCGGAAACCTTTTCTCACCCTGTAGTATTTGCCTGCTCCGTAGTTGTATGCAGATACAGGCTGGAATCCCTGGCCTACTCCGAGTGCAATGGAAAATGCAAAGAATACAATTCTGGAGACAATGCTCATTCCTGCAACAGCGGCATCACCATATACGGCACACTGAGAGTTTAACATCACTGTTGTAAGGCTGTTCAAAGCTTGTCTCAGCAGACTCGGAAAACCTGTTGTCATTATGTTTAGATATACCATGACGTCTGCTTTCTTCAGGTTTTTAAGGCTTATTGACGATGAAGATTTTTTGAGTATGAACATCATGAGCAGAATCACCCAGCCTACCAGCTGACTGAGAGCGGTAGATAAGCCCGCACCGGATATGCCCATGTTGAGGCCGAACATAAATATTGGATCTCCTATCATGTTCAAAATAGCACCGGTCATCAGTCCTATCATGCCGAGATTGGCTTTTCCCTCATACCTCAGTATGTTGTTGAGAGTGAGGCTGCTGCTCATGAATGGCGATGCGATCAGGATGTAGGAAATATATGTCTTTGCATATGGGAAGATTGTCTCTGTGCTTCCCAGTAACATGACTATATCGTCAAGAAAAATAAAGCCTACGGCAGTAATGAGCATGCCGAAGAAAAATGAGCCGAAGAATCCGGCAGTTGCATTTATGTCTGCTTTTTCTTTGTCATTTTTACCCAATGATCTTGAAATGATGCTCCCGGCACCCTGGCCGAACATGAATCCGAATGCCTGTATGATAGACATGAATCCGAATACTATTCCGACGGCACCGCTTGCACTCGTCCCCAGCTGGCCGACAAATGCAGTATCTACCAGGTTGTATATGTTGGTCACAAGCATTGAAACAATACTCGGAATTGAAAGGGTTACAATCAGTTTCGGTATAGGTGTATCAGCAAGTTTGTTGGTTTTTGATATGCTGCTCACGTACATTGTCCCCCCCCTTTCAAAAAAATACGAAATTATTCTAACTCAATATAACGCTCAACACAATACAAAGAACGAATATACCCCGGGTTTTTGTCCCGAGGTATAACCCATTGGTTCTATTCTTCTGAGTCTTCTTTTTCTTCTTCGGATTCTGCTTCTGTTTCATCCGGAAGTTTTTCAGCATATATTTCGAGAACTCTCGTGTTGCTGACTTTTGTGACTACAACCTTAATATTGTTGAAGACAAATTCGTCTTTTTCATCAGGAATCTGCTCGAGCTTTTCTGTCACCCATCCGCCTACTGTTGCTGCATCTGATTCAAGATCGATGTCAAAGAGTTCTTCAAAAGATTCTTTCTCTGAAAGACCTGAAATGAGATAGCCGTCTCCTGATTCCTTTATGTAGATTTCCTTGTCGTCTTCTGTTTCATTGAAATCGCCGACAATTTCTTCAATCAGGTCGTTGAGTGTGATGATTCCGTATGTTCCGCCGTACTCATCAACCACGATGGCAATTGTTGTCTGTTCCTTCTTCATTTCTTTGAACAGCATGTCCGCTTTCATGACCTGTGCAACATATTTGGGCTTTTCAACTGCGTTTGCCATAACACTGGCTCTGGATTTATCTTTTAGTCTGAAATATTTTTCAGCCACCAGAAGTCCGACTATATGGTCGAGGTCTTCATCGACGACAGGGTAGAATGTGTGAATTTCTTCATCAATGGTCTTTGCCCAGTCTTCATCGGAATCTTCCTGGAACAGCGCCACTATTTCAGTTCTGTGTGTTGAAATTTCTCCGACTGTGATGTCGTCGAATTCAAACACGTTCTGAATCATTTCGTTTGCTTCTTCATCTATGGAGCCGCTCTCGCTGCCTGCATCAGCCATCATACGGATGTCTTCTTCAGATACGTCCGATTCGTCTGCATGCGGATCTATCTTCATTAATCTCAGAACAGCGTTTGTGGATAATGACAGCAGTTTGACAAGCGGAGCAAATATGACGGAGGCCACTCTTACGGGGCCTGTCAGTGCAAGGGAAGCGCGTGTCGGGTTCTTTATTGCAAGTCTCTTTGGAACAAGTTCTCCAAGTACAAGTGTTATGTATGAGAGGAGAAGAGTGATAAGGATGACGGAAATTGTGTTGATCAAACCATCTGACATCCCTATTTTTCCGCTGAGAGCATTGACTATGTAAACACTGAAGTTTTCGGCCGCAAAAGCACTTGCCAGAAATCCTGACAACGTAATTGCAACCTGAATGGTAGACAGGAACTTTTCGGGCCTGTCAACGAGTTTTTTGAGAGCTCTGGCCTTCTTGTTTCCATCCTCGGCCAGTTTGTCCAGTTTTGTACCTTTGATTTCAATAACGGCTATTTCCGCACATGCGAATACCGCGTTCAAAAAGATAAGAAAGAATTGGAGCAGAAGCTGTAATACAACCTGCAACCATAAAGGCACGTCCATATTGTTAAATTAATCCTCCTGTTTTTTGGGGCAAAAAAATCCAAGCCTGTCTATTAATCCAGGTTTGGAGAATATTTCTGATCTATTAAATTGGTACTTCGGTAACTACCGTCGTTATCAGAATTCATTGTTGTTCTAATCTGCCCTTACTTTACGTATTGTTTTGCATATTTTAATATATTCGTGCATTCTTGTCAATAGTGCTGATTTTCGAGTGGTAAACCCCGGACCGAAATCCGGGGATTTGTATCAGTCTTCCCAGAGACCGTAAGTCTCGAGCATGTATTTTCCGATATAGAAGAGCATCTCGTCGGATTTCTTCCTTATTTCAAACGGAATTGGTTTGAGTTTAAGCGTGACTTCACCATTGTACACAAAATCCCTGTGTCCTCGTCTGTTCGGTGTGTCGGTTTCGAGATTGAATGTGCCTTTGTAGTTGATGTCTATGAGCGCCTGAATGAATGCATCGAAGTTGATGTTTCCGAAAAGAGGGAAGTTGTGTGCATCGAAAGCATACTGCTCACCCGGAACAAAAATGGGATAGTAGTTGTCGTGGATATGAACGCATCCGAGATTTGAGCCTATCTTTGTCACATTCTCATACTGATCCTTGTTTGTGAGGTTTCCGTGTCCTGTGTCCCAGCAGACCTTCATGTATTTCTTTCCGACTTTGTCGACAAGGCCGTTCAGCATCTCAGCGGTTTTGAAATGATGGCGGACATCGTTATAGTTGCCGAGGTTTTCTGCACACAGCTTGACGCCGGTTTTGTCCAGAAGAGGGGTGAACTGTGAAAAGTATTCTGCGTTGAGAGGAATTGCCTGGGAAATGTCATCAGTCGGGAACGGGTGAATTACCAGGTTTTCTATTTCAAGATAACCGCATACTTCTATAGTTTTTTCCAGATTTTTAACCAGTTTCTGGTCAGTCGGATCGGCTGAAGCCGGAGCATGTGCCTGATAGAGGAGGAGATTGCATTCTTTTGCCACGTTCTTAACAGTTTTTGCATGTGAACCGTCGGGGTCATCGAGCAGGCCGTCATAAGAGCTGTCTATTGACAGATCTATTGCCTGGTATCCAAGATTTGCAAAATATCTGAGAGCCTCGCTTGTGTCGTGAATGAAGAATCTTGTGTATCCTCCGGAGCATACGGATAGTTTCATATTATCTGGTTCCTTTCAAAGAAAAAGAGTTCAACAATAATTTACCATAGAAAAAACGCGATGTCCACATTTTTATGTTCATTGTTTTGTTTTATTGTGATATAATTTTAATGAACACAAGCACATATATTTCTGTTATCGGAGGAGAACATGGCAGTACAGACCACCATATTATCATCTTTGTCAAAAGTGTTTTTGGACAGAATCACCGGAGTGATTCCGGAAAACAATGTGATGACGGCACTGAAAAATGAGACCGTCTCATATCAAATTGCATATTTGTCTGACGAAGATCTCACTGCAGGCGTTAAAGTTGCATCGGATTATCCGGACAACGTCAGGATTAGAACGGTTGAAATGGTACCCGTGGACTTTGTCGCACGCCAGTCAGACTATGAGAGTGACGGGAAGTATCTATGCACCGAGCCGGGCATGTATCCTGACATACTCAGAGACATTAAAGACAAATGTATAACACTCAAAAACGCTGAATACAGAACGATTTGGGTGGATATTGAAGTTGATGACAGAGTTAAGCCTGGTGATGTTGAAATTACAATCAGCCTTGAAGATGAAAGCGGAAAAGTACTGAGTCAAGCAAAGCAGAAAATATCTGTTCTTGACCAAACTCTTCCAAACGGAAAGCTGATTCACACCCAGTGGTTTCACTCCGACTGTATTGCAGACTATTATGGAATAGAAGTATTCTCCGATGACTACTGGACTGCTGTCGAAAAGTTCATGCTGGCCGCTGCAAAGAGAGGACAGAACATGATTCTGACACCGGTTTTCACACCTCCGCTCGATACCGAAGTCGGAGGAGAGAGAACAACCGTTCAGCTGGTTGATGTCAAGTGTGAAGGCAAGAAGTGGTCTTTCGGTTATGAGAAATTCGAGAGATGGATAGAACTCTCCCGCAAGTGCGGATTTGAGTATTTTGAAATGTCTCATCTATTCACACAATGGGGCTCGGTTGCCGCTCCTAAGGTAATGGCAACAGTTGATGGAGAATACAAGAGAGTGTTCGGATGGGACACGACTGTAAAAGAAGGAAAATACACGAAATTCCTGCGCAAGTTTTTACCGGATTTCATTCAGGAACTCAAAAAACTCGGCATACTTGAGAAGACGTATTTCCACATTTCAGACGAGCCTAACACGAAGAATCTGAAAAACTACAAGAGAGCAAAGAAATCTGTCTGGAAATATCTTAAAAAACTCAACGTAATGGATGCTCTTTCAGACTATGAGTTCTACAAGAAAAAAGTTGCAAAACTGCCTATTCCCGCAACCGACAGAATTCATGTATTCATTGATCACAATGTTCCGAATCTCTGGTCATACTACTGCTGCGGACAGGTTCACCAGTCCAACATTTTCATAGCAATGTCTCAGGCGAGAACCAGAGCCATAGGAGTTCAGTGGTTCAAGTACAGGATTGTGGGATTTTTGCACTGGGGATACAACTACTACAATTCGCTCAGATCCCATACTCATATAGACCCATATAAGCACACAGACGGAGGAGACGGCGGCGAGAACGCACCTTGTTATCCCGCTGGTGACCCGTTTGTTGTATATCCAGGCAAAGACTTCGAACCCGAAGAGAGCATAAGATGGATGGCGTTTTATGAGGCCCAGAAGGATTTGAGGGCGCTTCAGGCGCTTGCTGAAAAGACTTCATATGAGCATGTAATGGAACTTGTTGAAGGCGGTTTGTCTTATCCGATTACATTTAACGACTATCCGATGGATGACGACTATTACATTTCACTGAGAAACAAGGTGAACAGAGAACTGGCAAACTAGGAGAAAATGTATGTTAATTAAGAACGCCAAAGTGTATAACGCGATTTCAAATACATTTGAAAAAAGAGATGTCTGCACAGATAAAGGTATAATATCATCTTCTTCAAAAGACGGAATCGTCATTGATGCAATCGGAAAATATCTGGTTCCCGGGCTTGTCGATGGTCACACCCACGGCAGAATGGGTATAGATATTCTGAAAGCGGACAAGAAACAGCTTGAAGAACTGTCCTTGAGATACCTTGAGTCTGGGGTTACTACTGTTTTTCCGACAGTCATGACAGCTCCAATGGAAGATATACTGAAAGCTATAGACAACATAAAAAGCGCCGAGACAAAAGGAGCAGAATTTGCAGGAATTCATGTTGAAGGCCCGTATATAAGCCCGAACAAGCCCGGGTGTCACAATGTATCACTCATCAGAAAACCTGTCGCAGATGAGATGATTGAAATAGCAAAGAGGATATATCCTCTGAAGGCAAAATTCACAATAGCTCCGGAAGAAGCGGAAGAAGGGACAATCGAAAAACTGTCCGAATATGCCAAGATATCCATTGGCCATACGAACGCAACTTCAAGACAGGCATATGACGCTCTCCTTGAAGGAGCAAACTCATTTACTCACACATTCAATGCTATGTCGCCTATAACTCACAGAAATCCCGGAGCTGCATCAGCCGCACTCTCAAGTGAAGCATATTCTGAATTCATATGCGACGGAATTCATGTGGACTACGATGTGATTGAAATGGCATATAAGGCCAAAACAAGATGGATCAATAAATTTGTCCTCATAACCGATTCAATTCCTCAGGCAGGTCTTCCGTATGGAAAATACGAGATGAACGGAATACCGTTCACTCTGAGCACGAGAGGCGCCAGAGAAGAAGACGGAACTCTTGTGGGCAGTACACTGTCTATGTTGCAGGCTATGCAAAATGTGGTCAAGAACTGCGGAGTGCCGCTTGAAGATGCAGTCGCAAGCGCAAGTACGGTTCCATGTCTCATGCTCGGACTTCTTGACAGAGGCAAAATTATAGAAGGGAAGATTGCGGATTTGCTCATCTTAGATGACAAACTGAACATTGAACACATTATACGGAAAGGTGAAGTTTTCAAGTGAGCGGAATTACTGTCACAAAAACATATCTTCACATCGGAGCTAAGAAACCGACAAGACTTTTGCATATAACCGACTCTCATGTGTGCAGAGCATATGAAAGTGAAGGCGAAAAACTGGTCAATCTTGCAAAAAAGAGAGCAGACAGGTGCTTTGGCGGAGAAGATAATATAGAGAAATACTTTGAAGAAGCAGTGAGATACGGAAAGAAAAACGACGATCTTATTGTTTACACGGGAGATATTTACGACTTCATTTCACAGTCGAACTTCGACTACATGGCTAAGGCGCTGAAGCTGAAAAACTACATATATGCTGCAGGTAACCATGATTTCTGTACAGCGCCCGGAGCAGACAAAGAAGATTACGAGTTCAAAATGAGACAGCTCAAAATCGTCTCACCTTACATAAAGAGCAATCTGCTGTTTGATTCAAGACTAATTAACGGAATAAACCTGGTGACAATGGACAATTCGTATTACCAGTTCACAACAGGGCAGCTTGACATGCTAAAGGCAGAAGCCGCAAAAGGATACCCGATTTTACTTTTCATCCACAATCCGTTCTACTCAAAAGAGATTGCAGAAGACAAAATGTCGAAGGGCGACTGTGCATATGTTGTCTGTCCTCCGGAAGAACTGCTCACAAGATACCCGAAAGATAGAGCAGATTACCAGAGGGCAACCGACGAGACGAATGATACGCTGAGGTTCATTTTAGACTGTGAAGAAATTCAGGCAATATTCGCAGGACATCTTCACGAAAACTACGAGAACAGAATCTTTGAAAAAAAGATGCAGTATGTCACGGCAGGAACGTTTACAAGTGACGCAAGAGAAATATTTATAGATTAGCACATTTTTTAATCGGGGGCATTTACTGATGGCTCACTTTGGAAAGAAAGAATATATCTCCGCAGCAGGGATAAAATTTACATACGGATTGACAGATTCAATGATTAGTCAGTACCTGGGTCAACCTGACAAAAGGTGCGTGAATCCTCATTATCATTCTGCTCCCGAAGAAAAACTCTGGCATATATCGAAAGTCGAAGCAGCGCTAAATAATCCGGAAGTTATTTCAAAACTTGAAAGGCTTGAATTAAGAAGACAAAAGGCCAAAGAAAAAAAAGAACTACTGCTACGAGAAAAACAAAAACGAATTGAAGAAACGGCAGAACTTTTGAGTGCTTATTCTTTGGATTATTTAATTGAACAATCAAAGAAATATCCAAAGGAGTATCATGTTCACTGTGGTCCCACAAACAGCGGAAAAACATATAACGCATTGAAGAATGTTACTGCATCATCTAAAGGGCAATACCTTGGACCATTAAGATTATTGGCATACGAGACTGCAGAAAAACTAAACAAAAGGGGTATTCCTTGTGACCTGAAAACAGGTGAAGAGATAAAATTGAAGAAAGGTGCCATTTTCACAGCATCAACAATCGAAATGGCTGACATGAAAGATGAGCTTGATTATGTCATTATAGACGAAGCTCAACTTATTTCTGACGATTTTCGCGGTCATAATTATACCGAAGCTCTTTTGTTGATGAAAGCAAAGGAGGTACATGTTTGTGTATCACCGATAGGCTTTGAATTAATCATGAATTTGTTGCAGAAAACGGAAATGAAAATATCGGTCTGCAACTATGAACGATTGGCACCGTTGACATTTGCTGGTTATATGTCCACTCTCAAAGAATTGAAAAAAGGAGATGCACTGGTAGTTTTTTCAAGAAGAAAGGTTATAGAAATATCTGACACTTTGGAGCAGATGAATATATCTACGAGCATGATATATGGCAATCTTCCTCCTTCCAATCGTTTGGTTGAAGTCAACAAATTCAACAACAAGGAAAGTGATGTCGTAGTTTGTACAGACGCTATTGGAATGGGGGTTTCTCTTCCGATTCACAGGGTTATTTTCTTAGAAAACAAAAAATTTGACGGACAAGAATTCAGACAACTCACCAAAGAAGAAACAATGCAGATAGCAGGAAGAGCAGGCAGATACGGAATGTTTGAAGACGGGGAATATCTGTATTGGACCGGAATGTCTAGAACATACCACAAAACTCAAGACAAATTATTAACCATTTCCATTCCGTTTCCGAAAAACTTTCTGGATTCAGATATCGATTTGGATTTGATGTTATCTACTTGGAATAGCCTACACGATACTGATAAGATTAAGCATCAGAATTTGAAAATAGCATATCAACTATTTAAAGAAATATCACTTGTTTACCCAGATTATAACCGGTACAAAAGGCTTGTTTTTTCACTTATAACTTGCCCGTTCGATGTGAACAGTCTGCTCTATCTGTGGCGTGATTATGCATATGCAATATTGGACAACAGAAAATTCCATTTATCAAGCTATAAATTTGTGAATACATTGAGCGAATTGGAATATTATTATAAAGAGATTGAATTGTATAACCACATGATGCAAATAATTAACGAAGATCCGAACACGGAAGAGTTGATGGAAGAAATCAGCGCAAAAATAGATGAGAAAATATTGGAAAACAAAAGAAGATTAAAAGAAGAAAAGAAAAAGAAGAAAAAAAGTGACTGACCAACCTGATTGATTGGCCAGTCATCTTTCTACACGAGATTGAGCTTTTTAGTAAGCATTTTGCGTGATACGAAATAGAACACAAGTGCTGCTGCCGCCTCAAATACAATTACAACTGCTCCGATTACTGTAACAGTAGGCAGGAAAGCAAGGTCTTCCAGTGCAGGCAGTCCGCCCATCATAGATACAATCATAAGGACAAACCATGCAAAGGATCCAATCATCTGTAAACCCCACTGTATTCCTATGTATAGGATGACGCTGACTACGATTCTGTTCTTGAAGCGCTGACCTATACTCATACAAAAAACAGGGAAGAGACATGAGGTGAATACAGAGATTATTGCAATCAACACAGCTTCAAATGTGAGGGCAATTCCGTATCCGACACCGAGATTTTTATATATTTCTCCGATGAGAATAAATATTGCTCTCAGTGCTTCTCCGATAGTTGCCTGTGTTAACAGAGTTGGCAATACAGCCACGATAACTGCAACTGCCATGATAGCAACGTCGATTATGAATATCAAAACACCGCACAGCAATTTGACGTTCAAAAGCTGATCTGCACTGAACGGCAGTGAATGAGTCAGGTATCCTTCATTTGACAACATGGATCTGTAAAATCTAACGACAAACAGAACTAATGTAATCAACATTACAACAGAAAGTCCAATCAACATAAGTGAACTTGATCCGGTCGAAAAGAGTGTAAGCAGAAGCGAAGTTGTTGAATCACCTGGATTAACCACTATGTTAACAGTAAGTAAAAGGCTTACAGAGGTCAAAACTGCGATTCCCAAAATTCCAAACCATGTGAATTTGATATACTTTACGAGGTCTTTAAACTCGTATTTGAATAGTTTCTTTAGCATTTGAATACCTCCCTGAAGAGCATATCTATACTCTTGCCATTCTGTTCGCGAAGTTCATCTGCTCCACCAAAAAGAGATATATTTCCGCGATTAAGGAATATGACGTCGCTTAGGACAGGCTCTACATCCGCAATCAAGTGTGTAGACAGGAGAATTGTTGCATTTTCGCTGTAGTTTGAGATTATGGTATTCAGGATGTAGTCGCGGGTTGCCGGATCAACACCTGCAATAGGCTCGTCGAGAAGATAGAGTTTAGCATCTCTGCTCATGGTGAGAATAAGACCCACTTTCTCCTGGTTTCCTTTTGAAAGAGTCTTAATTTTCTGTTCCGGATTGATTCCGAGATTGACAAGCATCTGCTCTGCGCGGTCTCTTCTGAAATCTGCAAAGAAGTCGCAGTAGAAATCCATAGCCTGTTTTACAGTTTTTCCCTGAGGGAGAAAATTCTTGTCCGGAAGATAAGCGACAATTGATTTTGTTTCAGCACTGAGCGGTTTGCCGTCAACAATTATTTCTCCTGATTCGGGCGTAAGCATGCCCATTATTAGCTTAATAAGCGTTGTTTTTCCGCTGCCGTTAGGGCCCAGAAGACCAACAACTTTTCCCTTTGGAAGTTCGAGATTGATTCCGTTAAGGGCCTGTGTGCCGTGATAACTCATATATAGGTTACGGCAGACCAGTATTTCATCCATTATCTGAATCCTTCCTTTCCTTTTTGATAGATTCTTTTACTATTGTTTCCATGTCGCTGTCTGACAGACCGAAAGAGCGGAGAGATGATACAAATCTGTTTGTAAGCTCCGCTACTTTTTTTTCTCTGGCCTCATTGATTATACTCTGGTCTGATGTGACATAACTGCCGTCACCTCTTCGTATTTCAACAAGACCTGTTGTTTCAGCTTCAGAAAGTGCTCGCTGAACCGTGTTCGGATTTACACCGGCATCAAGGGATATTTCTCTTACTGTCGGAAGACGGTCTCCTGACGAGTATTTACCTGTCAGAATGTCCAGTGTAATCTTGTCCACCAGCTGCATGAAAATTGGTTTGTCACCTGAAAATGACCAAGCCATACAAGTCACCTCCGTATTATTGTATTAGTGAACTAGTACAATAATACAATATTCAGAGATATTTGTCAAGCTTTTTTGCCGGTTAAGTTGAAAAAACAGAGGAAGTAAAATATAATTAGGATGTGAAAATATGTCTATTTGTAACAGGAGCAGACAATGTCCGATCAATTTAATGCAATTGCATCAAACGATATAAAGAGCAGAATTCCGCTTAAGGCTGTTTTGCCCAGAGAGGATAACGGAAAGAAATTCGTCATGGTTAACGGTGACAGAAAAAAACTTTGTCCCGTGTACAAGAAGATGGATTCCAAAGCAGAACTCGAACAAAGAATATCCGAACTGAAAGATGAATATTCTCCTTTTTTGCGCAACATATACAAGATAGACAATCCAAAGGAAAGAAGATATCTTGACACATTCGACTACAGAGTTCAGACAAAAGAAGACAAGAAAGATTTTCTGTCTGTTTTGTCAGGTAAGGGTGAATGGAAGAGTATAAGTATTCCGCAGTATTTGTCGAATATAGGAAACGTCACAGAATATTACAGGACGGTATTCTATGCATCCGAGCCGTGGGCTGATGAGACTTTATGGCTCTGCTTTAACGGAGTTGACTACAAGGCATCCGTATATGTCAACGGCAATCTTGTGGGTACACATGAAGGATTTTTCTCACATTTTGAGTTTGACATAACGGAATATATAGGGCGCCGGAAAAACACCCTTCTGGTTGTTGTCGAAAACGACTATCCATACAATGGTCACAGCGCTCCGCTGGAAGGTGCAGTATATGAAGGCGACAAGATGTATGCCGCAACGGGACCCGGAAGCGACGATCCCGAGCTTGGCTGGCATCACTGTCCCCCGGGAATGGGTATTTTTCAGGATGTTTATCTTGAGCGCAGACCGAGTTTTTACATATCCGATCTGTATGTCAGACCTCTGGAGAATGATGACTGCGAAGTATGGTGCAATCTGTACAACTGTTACTACAGACCGATGAAGGACGTCGAACTCGAAATATCGATCAGGGGAGACAACTTCGATTCGAGAAGTCAGAAGGTCAGATTCGCTCCTGTAACTTTCAAAGAATGTGCAGACGGAAGAACACTGTCGGAAGACCTGCTTAATGACGAAGAAAAGATGAAGAAGGCACAGAAGCTGGTATTCTTCAAAGGCGAAAACCTTGTGCGCTTCAGAACGCACATCAAGAATGCAAAACTCTGGGATCTGGATACTCCGTATTTATACAGGGCAACCGTCAAGCTGTTTTTCGAAGAACGCCAGTGGGACAAAAAAAGCGTCACGTTCGGCATGAGAACCTTTGAGCAGAAGGAAGAAAACGGCAGAAAGGGAATGTACTTTCTGAACGGGCGCAGCCTGAGGCTCAGAGGCGCAAATACAATGGGATTTGAGCAGCAGGATGTAATGAACAGAGATTTTGATAAGCTCTGCAGCGACCTGCTCATGGCAAAAGCCGCCAACATGAATTTCCTCAGACTGACACAGAGACCTGTTCAAAATGAAATATATGAGATGTGTGACAGAATAGGACTGCTCATTCAGACAGATCTTCCTCTGTTTACAAACGTGAGAAGAACGAAATTTGCCGAAGTCGTAAGACAGGCAGAAGATATGGAAAAACTGGTCAGAATTCATCCGAGTGTCATTCAGGTGTCGTATCTGAACGAGCCTTTCCCGAACGCAAACGGCAAGCCTCACAGGCATTTTATCCGCGAAGAACTGGAAGATTTGTTTGTGGCATGCGACAAGGCGGTTAAGCTTATCAACCCTGACAGGGTAATTAAACACATAGACGGAGATTACGACCCGCCGTCAACAGACCTTCCAGACTACCATACATACACAATGTGGTACAACGGGCACGGAATCGAGTTCGGAAAGATGTACAGAGGGTACTGGCTCGATCTGCCGGAAAACAATTACTGCGGATGCGGTGAGTTCGGCGCCGAAGGACTTGATCCCGAAGACCTGATGAACAGAAGGTATCCGAAAAAATGGCTGCCCGTACCCGGAAAAGAAAAGGAATGGACTCCTTCGGAGATACTCGGCGCACAGAGCGGAAATATGTACTCGTTCTTCTACGACAGACAGGACAGCCTTTCCGACTGGGTAAAAGCCAGCAGAGAATACCAAAGGGAAGCAACCAGACTGCAGACAGAATCATTCAGAAGAAATGAGCTGATGGTGTCTTTTGCAATTCATTTGTTTATTGACGCGTGGCCTGCGGGCTGGATGAAAACAATTGTAGACTGCGAGAGAAATCCCAAACCTGCTTTCTTTGCATACAGAGATGCCTGCACTCCTCTGATGGTTTCACTCAGAAGTGACAGGAAAACATATTTCTCGGGAGAACAGCCTGAATTTGAAGTATGGATTTGTAATGATACACATACAGTTGACCCCGAGAGCAACCTCATATTTGAAGTTACGGATGAATCGGGCAAATTGCTGTATTGGAGCAGAGTTAATGCAGAATACGGAGAGAACTCATCCTTCCTTCAGGGAAAACTTCTTTTGCCTATAGTCAGAACTGATATAAGAAAAAAACTGAACTGCAGATGCATTCTTGTTGACTCAAATGAAAAGGTAATCCATTACACGGATGAATCCTTTGAATTGTTCCCGACTGAACCTGAACAAAAAGGAAAAGCTCTTTTTGTTGACGGAAAAGAATTTATAGAAAACAAAGAAAAGTACGAAAAAATAGCAGAAGGCGGCAGAACTGTCGTAATATCCGGACTTGAACCCGGTGAATACGAGATAGCAAAGAGTCCTGTAAAAGTCAAGGCGTGCGGAATGAGACCATTGTACTTTGTCTCAAGAAAAACAGGACACAAACTGGTCAAAGGGTTTGAAAAGAATGACTTCAGATTCTGGTACGATGAGAAAAAGGATATGATGACACCTCTCATTTACTCGACTCTGGTTTGTGATGGTTTCAGCCCCATATTGCTCTCCGGAAACTGCGACAAGGGAAGTGCATGGCAGAACCCGGTTCACCAGGTGACTGCATGTGCAGAAAAGAAATACGGAAAAGGCAGAATAGTATTAAACCAGATAGATCTGGACAATCACTTAATCAATCCTGTTGCGAGAATATTCAAAAACAGGCTCAACAACTTTTAATTTTGTAGGTGGCTTATGAGAAGATTATTAACTGCGATATTATCTGTGCTGCTTGTGGCTTTGAGCATATTGCCTATTGCGGCAGCCAACGTGAAAGAATCTGGTATAGTTGCGCAAGACAACTATGACGGAACAGTATATGAAGCGATGGAGGACAGTGACTACACCAAGCCCATTCCGCTTCTCGTAATCATAATTTCGTTTGATGCAAACAACAACGGAGTGAGTGACTACGACCCGAATAATCCGACTCAGCTTCACAGCGACAAAACAAGTCCTCTCTACGGAGAGCAGTGGAGCTATTCTCTTGACAGCGAATGGTACAGCAGACTGTTTGCAGACACAGGGTCTTTAAAGGCTTTCTACGAAGAAACAACCGAAGGACATTTCTGGTTCTATCCTGCAACAGAGTCATATGCAGATCCATCCAAGGGCGGAGTTGAAAATGACGGAATCGTTCAGGTCGTTGTCCCATATAAGCATCCGTATGCAAAGACGGGAAACCAGGGAAGCGAAGATTCTGCATCGAGAAACGCAGCCCTGAGCGAAGCATCAAAGTATGTTGACTTTGCAAGTTACGACACGGACAAAAACGGATATTTATCCTATACAGAACTCGCAATAGCATATGTCTGTGCAGGCGGTGAGTATTCTGCTGCCAAAGCTGACGGAATAAACAACAGAAGCTATTTCTCAGTTCATGCCCACTACACTTCAGATTACTACGGCTATTCCGTTGACGGAGTCAGAGTGGGAAGAGGCGGTTTTGTAAGAGTTGGTGAATACCAGGCTCTTGACGATAACCGCGAAGGAATAATCCTTGCTGTCGGATGCATGGCGCATGAACTCGGACATTTCCTCGGAGCTCCCGACCTCTATGATACAAGAGACGGAGGAAAGTGGGAATATGCAGGATACATGAGCCTCATGTCAAGCGGTTCGTGGAACTCATACAATAGTGTAAGAGGCAACGGAGCTGCATACATGGATCCATGGAACATGATTGAACTAGGTCTTTATGACTATGAAGTAATATCCGAAGACGGAGAGTACACACTGTACAACAGACAGGCGGATCAGCCGTACAACATATACAAGATACTGACACCGGATCCGAATGAGTATTATCTTATCGAAAACAGATATTCTGACAGAGAACTGACTCAGTTTGACAATATAGGCCAGTCAAATCTCGGAATCGTAATCTGGCACATTGACGAAGGAATATGCAAGAGCGTTGGCAACAGCGTAAACAGTTCCGGATACGGACATGATCCGGGCGTTGCAGTCATGGGCTCAGCGGGTCTTTCTGCCACATCCAGCGGCTTTAAATATGTGCCTGATTCACCAAACGGAATGAGCTACACATTCAACTCAGGCAACAGTTCATACCAGTTCCCGATAAGCGGAACTTCTTACACTAGACTAAAAGGCGACGATGCAGCTGCCTTCCAGATAATAATCAAGGTTCAGTCTGAACTCGGTTCAGCCATGACAATCAAGGTCGAGGGATGTGCAAACGTCGGACCGACAGTTATAGCAGAGACAGGTGAAATAACTGAATCAAGCACTGTTCTGAATGGTAAAATCCTGTCCATGAACGGCGGAGACTGCACAAGCTGCGGCTTCATTGTTTCCAAATATGCAGACCCGACTGTAGACAACGGCGTTCTTGTTGAATGCACACTTAATCCTGACGGAACTTTCTCAGCAACAGTCGAAGGACTCGAAGCAAATACGAAATACTTCTACAAGGTTTATGCAGAGGGAAGCAAAGGTTATTCGTACAAGATATACAACTACTATACAAAGACACCGAAGATTGTAAGGAACGGCTATTATGTCGTTTATATGTACAAGGGCCTGACAGATACAGAGAGATCTTACGAAGTAAAAGTGAAACCGGGCGAACTGCTTACATACAAGTTCCCGATGGAAAAGAGGGGATATGTACTGGCAGGATGGTACAGGGATGCAGAGTTCAAAGAGAGATATGACATGTCCTATACCCAGGAGGAGTGTGAAGACTTCGTTCTTTACGCAAAATGGGTAAAGGAAAACCAGGCAGCGACCCTGAAACTTGTAGGCGCGACTTCAAAATATCTTGTATTCGGAGCGGCGGTAGGCGACACATTTGCAGAAGTAGTGCCGAATGAAAAGGCCGGTTACACATTCATGGGATGGTATACGGATCCCGAATTCCAGTACGAGTATGACTTCGGTACTGAAATAGAGCAGCCCGGTGAATACACCCTCTATGCAAAGTGGGCTAAAGAAGGCGAAGAAACAACAGTTACAACCGAAACTGAAACAACAGAAGCGGTAACAACTGACGAAGTTACAGAAACCGAAACAGCAAAAGAAACGGAAACTCAGAAGAGCGAACAGACGACAAACCCTGCAACTGTCATATTAATAGTCGTGGCAGCGGTGGTTGTACTCTGCGGTGTTGCAATAGTTGTTCTGAGGGCGGTAAAGAAGAAAAAGTAAAAACAAGAGGCACTTGAATGGGCAGAGAACTGAGCCGTATACAGCTGATTGAGAGAAGCGTGTATACGAAGTACAGAAACTCAATATGGAATCCTTTTACTCTTGCGGTTAAAAAGTATGAACTCATTTTGCCAAATGACAAAATTGCGGTTTGTATTTCCGGAGGAAAGGATTCTATGCTCATGGCCAAACTCATGCAGCTTCTGCATAGACACAGTGAAGTTCCTTTTGAAGTCGAATTTCTTGTGATGAATCCGGGGTACAGCGAAAAGAATATAGAGAAAATAAGGCAGAATGCTGAGACTCTTCAGATTCCTGTTACTGTGTTCGACTCGAACATATTTGACGTAACATATGCAACGGACAAAAGTCCATGCTACCTGTGTGCAAGAATGAGAAGAGGATATCTCTACAGCAAAGCAAAAGAGATGGGGTGCAACAAAATTGCACTTGGCCACCATTTTGACGACGTAATAGAGACAACCCTGATAGGCATGTTCTACGGCTCTCAGATTCAGGGCATGCTTCCCAAACTTCACAGTACAAATTTTGAAGGAATGGAACTTATCCGTCCTCTGTACTGCGTGCATGAAGGGGATATAATATCCTGGGCAAAATACAATGACCTCGAGTTTATCCAGTGTGCGTGCAAATACACTGAAAACGGAACACTCAGCAACAACGGAAAAGGCATATCCAAGAGAACAGAAGTAAAGCAGCTCATCAAAGAACTCAAAAAGAAAGATCCGGACATAGACAAGAGCATATTCAACAGCATTCATGCCGTTTGTCTTGATACAATGCCTGGATACAAAACGGAAGGAACCGAACACTCGTTTTTGGATGATTATTATGGAGAAGAGTAAAGAATCAGGCATCTTTTCAAGAACAGAAATGCTCATTGGAAAAGATGCACTCGAAAAACTGAATAAGTGCAGAGTCGCCGTTTTCGGAGTCGGAGGAGTAGGCGGATATGCAGTCGAAGCACTGGCGAGAAGCGGTATCGGAACAATTGATGTTATAGACAGCGATGTTGTGGATATTTCCAACATCAACAGGCAGATAATTGCGACATCAAAGACAGTTGGACGCAAAAAGGTCGAAGTTGCTAAAGAAAGAATTGCCGACATTAATCCAGACAGCAAAGTCAATGCATATGATGTGTTTTACAATGATGAAACAAGAAGCCTCTTTGATTTCGACTCATATGACTATGTTATTGATGCAATAGATTCCGTTTCTTCAAAACTGGATCTCATAGTAACATGCAAAGAACACAATGTCCCCGTCATAAGCAGCATGGGAGCAGGAAACAAGCTTGATCCAACAAAGTTTGAAGTAGATGACATATACAAAACCAGTGTATGTCCGCTTGCCAAAGTGATGAGACGTGAACTAAAGAAAAGGGGAGTCGAGAGTCTGAAAGTGGTCTATTCAAAAGAAGAACCGATTACTTCAGAGCAGACAGAAACTCCCAGCCCCGGAAAAAGAAGTGTACCGGGATCAATTGCATTTGTTCCTTCGGTTGTGGGGCTTATAGCCGCAGGAGAAGTAATAAAGGATCTGATCAAATAGAATATGACCGCCTCAATTCGGGGCGGTTTTTTGATGCGAAAAACGAATATAACCTATTTATTTTTGTCAAAATGTAGGTTATAATTGTTGCAAGAGAATTAATTAAAGGGGAAGAGATATGACTGACATACAAAAGGAAATGCTCAGGCTCGAAAAAGAGTTGTCGTCTTGCCCTATTGGATACATTTCAACAAAGATAATATATGGACGCGAAAGACTCTACCTGCAGTGGAGAGAAAAAGGAAAGATACGGAGCAGATATATCAAGGAAAAAGAAACAGATGAAATCCGTGCACTTGTAGAAAAGAGAAAGCAGATTCAGAAAAGACTCAAAGGATTGAAGTCCACTCAGGAGGGAAAGCAGTCTCGCAACCATAAAAGAACAGCAGAACGGAACACGAAAAACCTAAGCGGAAAACTGATGCTTGAAAACAGAGTGGTAGCAACAGTCAAAAACGGAGTTATAACGAGTAAAAATGATAAGCTGATCCCACTTTACTTCAAATACAATAGATACATTGAAGGCTGGATTGCATCAAGGGCAATAGATGGACAGAGGACAAATGCCAGACTCTTGAAAAAGGCCCTGAGAATCCATCATACAGATGATTTATCTACATCTCTCGCTGTAAATGCTGCGACAATTACAGACAGGTATTGGTTCAAGCCTGATGGATCAGAATTGACATATAAAGACATCCGTTTCACAGACAACAAATTTGACAAGCTTGCCCTGTTCGGGGACCCGGATGCTTTTTGTTTAAGGCCATCCAGAACTCCTGAACTTACAAACACAGGCAGTTTTGAAAAGTGCTGGAAACTTATTGATGGTGAATGGTGGATGTATAAAAGCGGGAATGAAAACGAGATTTTTTCCGAACTGTTCATCTGCCGTCTTGGAGAAAAACTGGGACTTGACATGGCTCATTATGAACTGGACGGAAAGTACATCAGAACAAAAGATTTTACCGATTCGGGAAGCATTACATTCGAGCCGATGAAATCCATTGTGGGAGACAATGAAGACTACAAAGAATGTTTTGATGCTCTGCATGAGATATCCGGGCATCTTGTAATGCAATACATCAATCTTCTATGGATGGATTCAATCTGTTACAACATGGACAGACATACTGAAAACTTCGGTGTAATCAGAGACTTGAAAACAGGTGACATTTTGTCTTTGGCCCCCAACTACGATAACAACATAGCTCTCATTTCACAGGGCTACCCGAGTAATGTATCAAGAGATGGAGACGGACTCATCAGGTTCTTCAGAGAGTTTATGCATGACAGCGTGCAGGCAAGAGAAATGTGTCAGAGAATGACATTCCCCGAAATAACCAAAGAAACAATAAATGAGTGCCTTGATGAAATACCGATAGAAGTTAATCGTCAGTTCATAACAGACTTCATTCTTAATGGTCAGGAAAAAATGAATGAGATAATATCGATGAAATACGAAGAGAACCAAGAAGAGGATTTTCATAACGACTTAATTCTCCAATAGTCTTGAAATAAGCGGGCCTGCGGTGCTATACTTTAGATACAAGGTTATGCATGAATTATACTTAATTGCGTAATTCTTGCTTTAGAAAGACAAATAAATGCATATTTATGCTGAAAATTTGGAGGATTTCATGAAGAGATTTCTGGCTATATTACTGGCAGCAATCATGGTGATTGTACTTGTTTCCTGCGGAACAGCAAAACAGGGAGATACAACCACAACAGACAAAGGCAATACTACAACAACAAACTCAACCGGTGACAAAGACACTACAAAGACTACCGAAACAACAGCAAATCCGACAGGAGCTAAACTCACAGGAAGTCTCAATATTATAGACCTTGAAGACAGAGACCCGTCAGTTCTTCGCGGCGTACGTATCGCTGGTAACAGTGTCGGACAAGCTACAGGCATTAACGGCAAAGAGTCTTCCCTTACTGACGTCCGCTGCATTTTCGAACTTGACGAGTGGATCGAGTTTTATCCGGACACCGATGCTACCTACGGACTCAGAGTCTGGATTCTTAAGCACCGCGACGATCAGTCATATTACAACACCTGCAAGTTCTCAGATCTTATGCCCAATTTCGCTAACTACTGCGACCTGCATTACCCAGAGGATGCAGAGAATCCCGATGACTGGTATTGGGGAAATTTCTATCTTCATCATGAAGATTGTGAAACAGGTTACTACGATTTTGTTTTTACATATGAAGGAAAAGCAATTGCAGTTCTTACGACCCGTTTCTATAAAGTTGGAGAAATATCCGGCAAATCTGATGCTGAACTTGAAGCATTAATGCACGAATAATCGATTGATGGATTTTTATATATGTCAGAAGAAAGATTTATAAAACTCGTCGAAGAAAACAGAGGTTTTGAGTTTCTCCAGGCTTATCGCGATGACGTCGATTATATAATCGGCGGAAAGGGAAACACCTACTGGTTTGCCGTATCCAAAAAAGGAAAGGTAACGGAGACGTATGTAGGTACTTACCAGAACGGAGTCTGGACTGACCGCTGCGAAAAGGGTTCCGGAGCCAAAAAGAGTACAAAAGACATGCCTTCCGGAAGCACGATTAAGCGCATTGCTGAAAATGCATATCTTGCCCAGGAAGAAAACTGGGTCAAAAACAGAAAACCGCGTCTGGTGGAGGATTCACATCCTCATTATCACTATGTCTACGGCTTCGGAGACAAGGCTGCCGATGTCTCGGAAAAGTATGGGGTAACCATCGCTTATTCAGACATCAAGGACGTATCCAAGGGATTCCATTTGAGAGATGTCTCAACAGGCAGCAGTGTTGAAATGCCATAACTGACAAAAACCGGGTGACGGGCAAATTGCGCCTGTCACCCTAATTAATATCGAAAGGAGTGTTGCAATTTGATTAAGAAAACAATCACATTGTTGCTCGCTTTACTCCTTGTTGTTTTACTGTGCTCGTGCAATATGGGTCAGAGCCATCAAGGTGAAGAAACCACTGCAGGAGACATCACAACCAAAAAACAAACCGAGGATGAAACCACATTTGACGAAGATCCGGTTGTAGGAGACGGAACGTCTTATTCTTCGTTCATGGAAATAATGAAGCAGATAAAGGAATACGGAGACAAGACAGCTGAATACGGACTGACTGTCAATGCCGAGTACTATTATTCCTTCGCAGGTGCTTCAATCAGTGCATTCAGATATGCGGTTGAATGCATTCTCTGGCTCAAGGGAGAAGGAGATTCACTTGATTCCTTTACTGCGGACAGCCGTTACAGCGGTTTTGACAAGATTGCAGAAATAGACTACTCTTCGCCATATCCAAGCTATTTCGAAGGCCTTATTTATGAAGTGCAGGGAAAATATGATGAGTGCGTGACTCCTTATGCTTCTGCAGCTGTTATGCCCTTGTTCCCCGAAGAAGGACTGGACTTCTATTATCTGAAGAAAATGAGCATTGAAGGGCTATATGAACTGAGAGAAGAACTCCGTGCCATTGAAGAAGACATATACAGCGAATATGTGCCTGTACTTACAGGACATGAGTGGGACCGCAAAATGTTTGATACGGATTATCTCCTTGGAATGTCATCAAACGAAATACAGAATTCGAATTATGAGGAAGCTCTGTTCTATGCAAAACAGGCTCTTAAATCCAATCCGTTCAAGGCGGAGAGCTGGCAGAACGCAGCAGCCTGCGCGATGTATGCTGAACAGCTCGAACTGATGGGCGAATATGTCGAAGAAGGACTTGCCATTTTCCCGGAAGATGAAAGCTTATTGGTATTAAAACAGGCGCTTATCAATGCACTTGACAGTATGGAGGATTGATTATATGAGACACATTATCAGATTCATATCAGTAATCCTTTCCATTGCAGTCCTGATGGCCATTTTGATATTTCCTTCATCTGCAGATTCAGGTTCAAAGGAAATCCCCGGAATAGACTACAACAGAATCACTCAGAAGGCCGAAGGCGGCAAACAGTCATATAAAGTGGACTTGAAACTCGGAAGTGTTACGTTTACGGGAGAACTTGTCGGTCAGACAGGCATATCCATAGAAGAACTGAATGAGATAATACAGGATACACTGAGAGAAAAAAATCTTACAATTGACAGAATAAAACTCATTTCAAAACTGGCTTCACAAGTGGAAAAAGATGCAAGAATGTACTGGGGAGATCAGATTGTCGAAGGATTGTTGTCATTCATTCCTGTCCCGCCTGGCTCTCCCATGGGAATCAATGACTACTATGCATATGTTGTTCACGGAGAGGTGAATCCAGCAATTCAGTCCGTATCAATTGAAGCTGCAACAAATGCCGCTGAAATGGTGATTGTGCAGAGTATTGAAAATGGCGGAAGAATTGGAAGAATCGCACAGGCTGTTGAGGCCGGAGCAGACAAGGTTCCGATGCTCGGAGAAATAGTGAACACTGCAAAAGTGGCTCATGACTGGTCAAAGGGCAGCGAGAGACTGGACAATTATCTGAAGCTCCTTGAAAAGAACCTGGAAATTGTCAATGACTTTTATGCGACATGCAGCAGACGTGCAGTTGCACTTGCAGAGAGCAATAACAAGGACAGCGTCTGGAAAATAAAGTTTGACGAAAAAAAGAATTACAGAACATATAACTGCGACTTCTGGGGCATTTCAGGCAACACGATGAGCGTAACTCTCAGCGGTGAACTTGTAAGCAGCGGAGGCGGACCTGAAAGCTCGTATTCGGGAACACTCAAACTTGAATTCAACGCAGTGGATTTCTCACCTGTGGAAAAGAATCTGGAACGCACTTCAGGCCTTGCACAATTTGTTAATGTTCTTCACAGCATGGGTGCATACCAGAAGGTATCCGACAGCGGAGAAAAGACTATACTTAGAAGGTCTGCTCAAGGCCATGTAACTGTGTATGTCGGAGGTTCGGAAGGAAAAGTGAAACCTGAATTTTCAGGCAGCCTGACATCAGGTGGAGACGAGACCATATTCTCATTCAGAAGAGATTTGGAATGGCGCGATGAATCGATGGCATCAGCACATGCTGAAGGTATAACGGAAGCTCATTTTGTAACTGCGGACATTGACGAATTAACAGCAAGAGTCAGTTCGAGAGTGTTATACAAAGGAGAGGTCAAAACAGAACAGAATTCAATAGAAGAATTTTCACAGGATCCCGGAACAGTGTTTGATCCTCTGGACCGCACACCTGTTATTACGATAAATTTCAATTAACATAAAAACTTTCAGGAGGACACATGAAAAAGCTAATATCAAGTATTCTCATCTGCATGCTTGCAGTTATGCTCGTGATTTCACTCACAGCATGCGGAGGAAATGAGAACAATGAAACAAACAAGCCAAGCACACAGACAACTGCAGATGATGATTCGCCGCTCGTTAGACCTGACACCACAACAGCACTTGACACTACAACAACATCTGACAAAGTGGACTTGCCGGATTTTGCATCAATTCTGGCGGGTAATGGCGACACAAACCATGTCTGGGGCAAAGAAGACCCGGCAGTACGTCAGCAGATTATTGATGAGGGCAAGACTCAGGGGCTTGACATTTCTTTCGGAAATGACGGCTCAATGACCATAAAAGATCAGGAAGGCGGCACTTTTGTCCAGAGTAACGACGGAAGCTGGACATATACCGATGACAGCGGACACTCTTCGCAGTACGGAGGAGAATGGCCTGAAAACAAATTCACAAAACTTGTTCCAAAACCGGATTTCGATTTAATTGGTGCAAGTTCGGATGATTACAGTTTCTCTGTCGGATTTTCATCGGTTACAGTTCAGCAGATAAAGGCTTATGCGGAAAAGCTTAAAGCAGCAGGATTCAATATAGACGTAAACGAAGAGGAGCAGGACGCTTACGGAATTCAAATGTACGAGTTTACGGCAGCAAACTCAGCAGGATACACTGTAGATCTGGTATTTGTAAGTAATGTAAGTTCAATCACAATTTCTGAACCGGATTAAGAATATTATCAGTCGGCCATATCGGATTTTTCCCGATATGGTCGATTTTTCCCTGTATTATCAATATTTGATGTTGACATTCACTGCAGTTGGTGTAAAATTCCCGAGTAGATGCCAACTATTTCTTAAATTAAGGAAACAACTATGACAAGATTACTGAGAAGACCGAGCAATAAGACGTTGTATTTTATTTACAACATCCTTTATACCACCGGTTTCATGTTTTGTTCAGGCACTATACTGCAAACATTCATGCTCAACGTGGGTATGACAGATGCTGAAGTATCGGCATACAATGCCGTAATTCAGATTGTTCAGACCGGCGTCATTTTTGCCATGGCTTTTCTCGCGGATAAGATAAGGCGCGTGCTGAAGGTTTATGCCTCTATAATTCTGTCTGTGTCAATTATTGCAGTTGCTCTTGTATTCTGTGTATTTGTCAGAAGTGATATTGACGCAGTCAAGTGGATTATATTCGGCTCGTCCATCGTCACATATTTCATGATCGGAGTGCGAAATGGCGTAGATTACCGCATTTACTACGACATATTCAACCTGCGTGACATGGGCAGCATAATGGGGGCCGCCATTGCAATTTCAGGACTTGTGTCTTTCGGTATTTCTGTTCTGTATTCATTCATGGTGACAAAACTTGACTATTATGACGTCATGACCATGTTCTTCATAATGTCGGCAGTTATGCTTGTTTTGTCTTCTGCAGCATGCTTTTCATACAAGAAGGTTATCAACACTCCGGTTGC
>JAILLB010000041.1 GCA_024693345.1 Clostridiales bacterium | reverse complement strand
TTTAAAGGCGTATTCTCCTTCTTTTGCCTCGATTATATCAAGATGAACTAAATCGCTATAAATCTCACCAGCGTAAACCTGTAAAATAACAAACGATTTTCCTAATGGCTTATTTACTATTCGTATCGATTTAAAGTCTGGTCCTCTTCTCCACTCCCAGTCTGCTTCGAAAGTAAGTCCACTAGACTTTTGATAATATCGACCTATTCCATGAGGTTCATATGGTGGATTATAATAGGCAGCGCCCATTCCTTCATAAACATCACCATTTGGATAATTAATTTTTATCTTTTTAAGCTTATAGCTTTTTCCTAAATCACTCGCCATTTTTATTCCCTTCCTTAGTGATGATCATTTTTGGCCAATTTTGGATAAGTGACTTTGGCCGACGACAAATTATCCTTCCGATATAGCCCTATCACCGTCTCGACGTGTCCTGTCCTTGGAAACATGTCAAATGCGGATAAATGTTCAATTGTATATCCTGATTCTGCAAATGACTTGCAGTCCCTTGCTGCTGTAGCACTGTTGCAGGATACCATTACGATCTTTTTCGGGTTCATTTTAACTACCTGTTTCACAGTGTTTTCATCCAACCCCGCTCTTGGCGGATCCAATATAACAACAGATGGTTTAATCTTGTTTTCAAGATCATTTGCAATGACACCCGCATCGCCACAAATAAACTCGGCATTGGATATGCCATTGTTTTTTGCATTGATTACTGCGTTGTCAACGGCATCCTGTATTATCTCAACACCTACAACTTCTTTTGCAGATTCTGCCATACTGAGACCTATTGTTCCGGTTCCGCAGTACAGGTCAAGAATAACATCATCCTTTGTAGGCGAAGCGTATTCACACGTTTTGCTATATATAAGTTCGGCAGTGTACTTGTTAACCTGGAAGAATGAAAGCGGAGAGATGTTGAACGTCAGACCATTGAGCTTTTCCTGAATGAACTCTTTCCCGGAAAGCACCCTGTAGTTTTCAGATAAGATTACATTTGTGTTGTCTGTGTTCACATCCAGCACGATGCTTTGGATTTTGTTATTTGTTTTTAACAGGGAAGAGACAAGTTCCTGTTCGTTTCTCAGCTTGTCTTTTCTTGATACGAGACAGACCATTATTTCACCTGTTTCTATCCCGCAGCGGATGTACAGATGCCTTATCGTGCCTATGCCTGTTTCTTCGTTGTATGCACGGATTTTGTTGTTGTCACAATAGTCTTTTACGCACTTGACAATAGGTTCAAATGAAGCAGGCTGAAGCAGGCAGTCATCACACGGAATAACTCTGTGTGAGCCTCTTGCATAGAAGCCAAACTGTATGTTTTCACCCACCTGGACAGCAGGGTACTCAGCTTTGTTTCTGTATCTCTCAATCAGAGGGGAGCCAACCATTTCCTCCGGTTCCAGATCAAATCCGCCTATTGCCTTGAAATTGTGTGCGACTATATTCTTTTTTATGTTCAGTTCTTCTTCGTACTTAATGTGTCTGAAAACGCACCCTCCGCACGACGGGAATGCTTTGCACTTGTTTTCTGTTCTGAGTTCTGATTGCTGAATGAGGTTAATGAGCTTGCCGTAACCGAAATTTTTGAGGACTTTCATCATCTTTATTTCAGCTTTGTCGCCGGTTGCACAGCCGAGGACAAATATGACGTAGTTTTCGTGTCTGCAGACGCCATATCCTTCCGAAGTCATGTCTGTTATGTCAACAATGAGAGTGTCATTCTTTTTCAGCATTGCCAATCCTCCCGTGGGTACTGAGAAAATTGTACCACATAGCCAATATATTTTATATAGCAAAAGTCAACAAAAAACGCTCAGATGGAAAAAAGACAAAGAAAAGGAATCCCGTTGCCGGGATTCCTGAATTGTCTTGGTATTATTTATTTGTCGTAATCAGGCCGTATGTATCGTCTTTTCTCTTATACACGACTGATGTTGTGTCTGTGTCCTGATCGATGAATACAAAGAATTCGTGTCCGAGAAGGTTCATCTGCATGATTGCCTCTTCGGTTGTCATTGGTCTGAGGTTGAAGTTCTTTTTCTTAACAACAAATTCCGGTGCATCTTCGAAAGTTTCTTCGGGTTCATTCGGCGGAGCGATGAATGAATCTTTCATCTTCTTTTCGAGACGACATTTGTTCTTTCTTATCTGACGTTCGATGACTTCGATTGCATCATCGATGTCGTGATAAAATGAAGGACCTTCTACCTCACTTCTGAAAAGTGTTCCAGAGGCGGAAACCATAAGCTCGAGTCTTTCGGCGTTCCTAACCTTTGAAAGTGTTACACATACGTCAGGCTCTTTCTTGAAATACTTGTCCAGTTTTGACACCTTCTTATTGATGATTGTCATCAACTTGTCACTGATTTCCACCTGTTTTGTTACGTACTTGATTTTCATGACACTTAGGCTCGGACACCCGTGACTTCAGTCGTGGGAGGAGAGCCTTGCCTCCTTTTTAATATAGTGGCGTGTTTTAATGCTATAAGCCGGTACACGCCAGACCGTAATGTGCCCTTCCCCAATGTTGGTGAAACATACTCGTTCGACGCACCGTCCCTACCCATCAGGACTTTTAACGACGAACCACAGTGCTGCAGATTAGGACAAACGTCCGCAGGTGTGATGATTAAACCAACGTAGCCTTTGTCTCAAGACTTAGGGTAGTCAACAATCTACTCGCGTAGCTGATTTCTTCACTTGCTTTCTCAAGCCCGTGATTTCAATCATGGGTTATTGACAGTGAGCTCCTTATCTTGGAAATGTGAAATATCTATATATTCACTACCTTTTTTAATACGATATTAGTTTACAACATCGCTTTGTTGTTGTCAAGAAAAATGCGTGTCAGATTGTGCTATCTTTCAAGAAAAGAGAAAGGATCTTCATCTACAAGAAAATGCATTAAGTGATAAGCGCAATTCATTGACACTTCTTCCTCTTTCAGTATCCTTTTTACTTCTTCTCTGTCGGCAAGAACCACTTTTATGTCTTCGCCCGATTCCATGAATTCTTCGCTTGTCTTTCCTTTTGCGTATCCGTACACGATTGAAACGGATTCGTCGGACATTCCGACAGACGTATATCTGGAATTTTCAAACATCGGGTCGCAGTCCAGTATTTCAAGATCAAGCCCCGTCTCTTCGTGCATTTCCCTGACTGCCGTCTGCTTGTAGTTTTCGCCTTTGTCTATTAGGCCTGCTGGAAATTCGTAAATGTATCCTCCGATAGGATATCTGAACTGTCTTTCCAGCACTACCCTGTCGTGTTTTTCTCCGTAGAGAGCATAAATAATGACTGCATCCGTGTCTTTTCTGCTCTTGTTGATTTTCAGATCTTCAGTCGTCTCAGCTCTGCTGGCAACAAAGTAATCCCCTTTGTGTCCCTTTTCACTTTCGACTTTGTACCTGTACATGTTGAGGTACCTGTTGTCTGTCATTTTCTCAATACTGTTTATTTTCGGCATTTGCACCAATCTCCCGTGTTTTTCTACTGAACTATTATACACCTTTTCTAATTGAAAAAGTATCTCCATTGTGTTATGATTTCTGCAAATGAAACCATTTAAGGAGCAAAAATTGAAAAACTATTTTGATCTCAAAGGACAAGTTGCAATAGTTACGGGTTGTTCAGCCGGTCTCGGTGTCCAGATGGCTAAGGCACTTGCAAATCAGGGAGCAGCAATTGTTGCAGTTGCCCGCAGAAAAGAAAAAATTGAAGAAGTGGCAAATGAAATTGCCAAGACCTACGGAGTTCCGACACTCGCAATCAGATGCGACATTACAGACACTGAAAATGTAAACGCAATGGTTGACGAAGTTGTTGCCAAATTCGGACGCATCGACATCCTCATAAACAATGCAGGAACAGGCGCAGTCGCTCCGGCAGAAGACATCACGGACGAGCAGTTCCACGACGAAATGAACATAGACCTTTTCGGAACATTCAGAGTTGCACGTGCAGTTGCCAAAAAGGCAATGATCGGTGCCAAATACGGACGCATCATCAACATCGCATCGATGTACGGTCTGGTCGGCAACAAGATAGCAGGAAGCTCACCTTATCACGCAGCAAAAGGCGGAGTTGTAAATCTCACACGTGCCCTAGCAGCTGAATGGGGTAAATACAACATTACAGTGAACTCAATCTGCCCCGGATATTTCTACACAGATCTCACAAGAGACACACTTAATTCGGATTTCTTCCAGGCAAATGCAAAGACCATGATTCCTGAAGAGAGATACGGAAACGAAGGTGAACTCGATTCTGCAGCAATCTTCCTCGCTTCACCTTATTCAAGCTATGTAACAGGTGTAAACCTCGCTGTTGACGGCGGTTACACTTGCATGTGATTTATAACACAATCCTCGTCCTCGGTTAATACCGGGGACATCTTTTTATTGTGTTGACAATCTACTTGTGATATACTTTCCATTCGAAAGGTGGTAAATCATGATTTACTCAATGGACATTAAAGTCGGATACAGCCAGGTAAACTCAAGTCTTGAGATGACAAACGACTCTATTCTCAAAGTGTTTGAAGACATTGCATGTTTTCACGGAAATCTGGCGGGTGAGAACGTATTGTTTTCAAAAACCGCGTGGATACTGACGGGGTATATGGTAAAGGTCATAAAGAGACCGAAATATTCTGATGACATAAAACTGAATACGTGGGCAAGAACGATTCACGGAATCATGTCGGTAAGAGAATTTGAAATACTCGATGACAGAGGTGAAAGGTGCATTATTGCTTCTTCGGCCTGGGCTCATATAAACATTGCAGACAAGTCTTTAGCCAGGGTCACGCCTGAACTTGAAAAAGCATATGACGCTGAACCTGATCACAAAGCGTTTGAAGAAGTCGGAGTGCCGAAACTCTTTGCTCCGGATGAACTTGTAAAATCCAAAGATTTCTATATTGACAGAAATCTCACAGACATGCACCACCATCTGAACAACGTAAAATATCTTGAACTTGCATATATGGCCGTTCCCGGCAACGCCTGCTACAACAAAGAACCGGATTTCTTTATAATCAACTTCAGAAAGCAGCTGCCTCTCGGCTCAACTTCCGAAAGCTATTATGCAAAAGAAGAAAACGCATACTATGTTGTACTGAAAAACAAAGAGACAGAAGAAACATGTGCTGTCATACAGATGAATATGTAAAAAATCAAGGGCCGCGAGGGACATTTGCGATAGAGCAGGTGTCCCTCGCGGTTATTATGATTTAACACAAATAATTCACAGAATAATTCACAGATTAATCGAAATCTTATTTTAATATTACGAGGCGGGGTGCTCCCCGCCTCGTCTCGCGTTTATCTGATTCTGTATTTTTCAATTACCTCTCTATATTCTTTGTTTTCCAACATTTTAACATTGTTCGGGTTCCTCCACGATAATGTACAGCTTGTCGTATAAGCAAGCAAATCATCTGTGCCCGTGCGCTTTATGCAAGCATCAAACAACGGGGTATCAACTTTTGCTATTTCCGACAGCTTTGACACGGTTGAAAGATATTTGTCGGTTATCCTGATGATATCTTCGATTTTACCGCCGCGATAATCACGCGCTATCAAATCGTTACTAAGCCTACCGAATATCTGTTTTGCCTGTAAAATGAGATATGCGCTATTAGTCTCGCATCCGAGCTTATACAAACCGTCTCCGATCTTTTCAATTTGAGTAACCATCTCGTCATAGGAAAAATCGGGATCAAAGAAATACGATTTTACTAATTTGTCGGCGGCATATTCAACGAGTTCAAACATATTTCGTTTTGCCCAGTACAGAAATTCCGGTCTGTCCTTGGTAAAAAGCTGTTCGTTCATTTGTCCTGTGGAAAAGTACCAGTCACCGAATTTCTCTGCGTGAAGTTTAAGTGCCTCATCCGTTTTTCCCTCTGCGTGCAGCAGGATCGCTTTCATTTTCCACGCTCCAAGGCATAATGAAACATCGGTACAGCCTTCAAGGATCTTTTCACATATCGATGAGATCTCATCTTTGCGTTTACGTGCGATCTGCAGATCAGGCTCCGCATCATCCACACCGAGCGACCACATGTAAAAGTACATTATCCGATAGTCGTTCGGATAGTCTTTATAGGCTTTCGCGATTATCCGGCTGTCATAGTTTTTGCGGTATTCCGCTATTGTGTTTTCTATTTCTTCGTTGACCCGTTCTTTGTCATAGCCCATAAGCTCATCGAGCGTAACGCCAAAAAAGAATGCAAGCGGTTGAAGTACCGTAATATCCGGATAAGTCTCGCTTCTCTCCCACTTGCTGACCGCCGCACAGGAAACGTTCATTGCTTCTGCGAGTTGCTCCTGCGTTATACCTTTTTCTGTACGTAGCCTCTTAATGTTCTGACCTATTGTTATTTTCATATCTATTACCTCCCAAAATACTGAAACGGCGCCTGTTTCTGATTATAGTATAGCGCGAAAAAGAGGATTTTAAAGGGATCGTCAGGAAACCTTTTATTAACAGCAGGTTGAATAGTTATAGCTATACTATAATCGCACGTAAAAACACAGGGCGAGGATTGTTCCTCGCCTCGCCGGGCGTAAAACGCTTTTGATGAACGTGGGTTGTCAAAAGTGCTTTTGCGTTAGTTTAGGCGAGAAACGACACGGTTCAGACAAAAGTGAAAACTCGGGACACCAGCTCTATCGCAAGTGTCCCGAGGCGCTCATTTTTTATGAATATTTCTTTACAATTTCGTTCATTTCAGACATCTTGTTTTCCATATCCTGGACAAGCTTCATCTGAGTTCTTGATCTGTCGAGATTGTGTCCTTCCCTGCTTATGCGGAAATATGTATCTCCGTTTAAGTGGTCAGTCAAGAATCTCATTCCGCACTCAAGAGTCATCATTATTGCTCCCATCGGGAACATCTCTTTTTCCTTATCTGTCAGACTCTTTCCGCACGCGGACAAAAATCCTTTTGTATATGCTTCAAACAGACTGAGGTCCATATAGACTCTCGACAGATCTCTTTCGTCTTCATCCGCACTTGAGGCGCCGAATCTGATTGAGTCGCCGAAGTCATAGAGCACTGAACCCGGCATAACCGTGTCAAGGTCAATTACGCAGAGCGCGGTTCTTGTCTTGGCATCGAGCATGACGTTGTTGAGTTTTGTGTCATTGTGTGTAACTCTTGTGGGAAGTTCTCCGGATGCGAGTTTGTCGACAATCTCTCCGGCTATCTTTTCATGAGCAAGATAGAACTCGATTTCATCACTGCACTCATCAGCTCTTCCGGACTTGTTCTCTTCGATTGCTCTGCGGAAATCTTTGTATCTTGAAACAGTGTTGTGGAAATTCGGAATTACTTCGTACAGTGTTGTTGCATCAAAGTCTGCAAGACTGTTCTGGAATTCTCCGAATGCTACCGCACTCTGATAAAAGTCTTCAGGTGTTTCAGCTTTGTCCAGACAAATGCTGTCTGTGATGTATTCATACATTCTCCAGAATTCGCCTTCGGCATCTATGTAGTACAGATTTCCTTCTTTGGTCTTGACAAGGTGAAGTGATCTTCTTCTGTCAGCTGTTTTGTTAGCTACAAAATCGCACACTCTTGAAACGTTTTCCATAAGTTCGTACGGTTTTGTGAACACTCTCTTGTTGATCTTCTGAAGCAGGCAGTATTTGCCGTTCTTCAAAGTGACTCTGTATGTGTCGTTGATATGGCCGTTTCCGAATCTCTCAGTCACAACAGGTTCGCTTCCGAGGTCATAATCCATAAGTACTTCGTCAGTTGTGATGACACGAGTTTCAGTGTGAACGATATCGTAAATGTTTCTCTCAATGAGAATTGTTACGTCGTTGTGCATTCTGAGCATCGTTGCAGGATTCTTTGTTGTAATCTTGTCTGAATAAAGCAGTTCTTTTACAACTTCGGCTTTATGTCTTCCCTTGATTATGAGGACGATCTTCTTAGCCTTGAGTATGTCGCCCATACCCATAGTGTATGCCTTTTTCGGAACATCTTCTTTTTTATCAAAATACTTGGAATTGGCAACTATTGTGCTGTCTACAAGGTCCGTTATGTGTGCACTTGCAAACAGTGCATCTGACGGCTCATTGAAACCGACATGACCGTCAGCTCCTATGCCCAGCACCTGGACGTCAATAGGCTTTTCATTTATCTTTTTCTGGAATTCTGCCAGATTCTTCTCGGGGTCACCGACGCCGTTTACCACATATGTCTTGTTCTTGTCAATGTTGACGTGATCAAACAGATAGTGGTTCATGAAATATCTGTAGCTCTGCGGATGGTTTCCGTCAAGGCCCATATATTCATCGAGGTTGATGGTGTCGACACGTGAAAAATCCAGTTTTCCGTTTCTGTAATCCTCAACGAGGTAATTATACATTCCAATCGGACTTCCGCCTGTTGCCAGACCGAGTCTGCAATCGGGCTTTTCTCTTATAACTCTTCCGACGATGTCAGCAGCTCTTCTGCTCATCTCCTCATAGGTCTCGGAAATAATTAAATTCAATCAAATCACCTACTTCTTTTGTTTTGGGAGTTTCATTATACCATTTAAAATATTTTTTGCAAGAAAATGAATCACACAATGCTGTCGAGTTTCTTGTCAGCTTCTTCAAAATACCTGACATCGCCTTCGCCTCTGGCAAGCAGCCTGTCCCACATCGCACAGATGACTGCATTCCATCCCTGGTTTGCCTTGACACCGTTTCCTTTCAGCGTGTGCATGTACTCGTGGGTTGCCCCGTCATAGTCGAGGTCTATCATGAGCCTGTGAATCAGGTTATCGAGAGCTCCCTCGCAGTTGTGAACATATGCAGCTATGTGGAAGAGCTGCTCATATATGTGATAAGACCCGCCGTTAGCGTATCTGCCGAGTTCCATTCTCGCCATTTCAGGATTTACGTGGCCGTATGCTCCGAAGCAGTCCATGGTCAGGTAGCTGCCGTCGACATCGGATACTATCTTGACTCCGTATGGAGTGTTTGCCTTGCTTGACATTATGTGTGCATAAGTCTTCTGAACATATTCGTCCGGAATGAATTTTTCTTTGAACAGTATGTAGTTGAGCAGTTCTCCGACTGTGTAGTCGAGGGCCAGGTAAGGCTTTTTCATACTCATCTGCACAAAGTCACCGTTGAAAAGGTTCATGTAGTATTTTACTGCTTTCTCTTTCCAGTCATATACTTCATATCCGAGTTCTTTTGCGCAGTTCAAAGCACACACGCACAGACCCTGGGAATATGCATCCGCATCGTCTCTTTCGTAGCAGCAGATGTCAAACCAGTTTCTGTATGAACCGTCTTCACGGCCCGGAGGACAATATCTTCCGTCTCCGAACAGATTGAGTGTGTCAATTATCTTTTTGTATGCTGCGTCACAAGCATCTTTTTTGACTTTTCCGCCGTTTTTGAATACTTCATAAGACCAGATTACAAAGAACAGGGCGTTTTCAGCCTGCAGAACACTGTCGACTGAATTAGCCCAGTAACACTGCTGAGATATCTCTTCGGGCATTATCCAGCACTGCCAGAACGAGTCTCTGTTGTACTGGGTGTTTGCATACTGAATTCCTGCAACTATCCAGTAGTCGCTTGTTTTGGTCTCGTTTCTTCTGTAGTGCATGTAGTTGGAACTGAAAGACACAGCGTGGTAAGACGAGTCTCCGCCTTTGCCCCACACTTCATTTACAGCTTTGAACATATCCCTTCTTATTGACTTGAGGGTTACGGAATCCGTTTTGAAATATATGAACTTGTAAACGTGATCCTTTTCACTGAGATTGTGAAAATATTCATTCATCGGGTCGCCAGAATAATTCGGCGTGCCGCCTGGGTCGCCTGATGACAGATAAAACTCATGTTTTTCCGGAATAATGTGCTGGGTTGTATAGTTGTCGCAGAAAGCGGGAGCATCAGATACAAAAACATCTGTTCTCTTTCCGTCGCACGCGCCTATCATCGGAACAGCCGTTCCGTCCATTTTGAAATGGTAATGGTCAGGGTCGTGTGGACTCTGCCTCAGTATTCTCTCTTCCTGTACAATTCCGTCAAAGGAATAAAACTGCTCCGGTCCTTTTCCGCAAAGGGATATAAAGCATTTGCCTTCCCCGCTTGCAGTAAATTCGTAAAGCTTGATATTCTTTATGTCTTTGACTATGTAGCTCAGACTGAATCCTTCAACTGACAATGATCCGGATTCCTTGAGTTCATCTAGATTGCAGACGCAGATATTCTTTTCAGGAGTTGAAACGACTATGCTGTATTCCATCATAGTAATGTCCTATCAATATTCTTTCTTTCTGTTGACCAGATAGCTGACTGTTATGAACAGTGCGATGTAAATAACACAGACAATCAGCATGTGGAGCATGAAGTTAGCCCCTATTTCAGGTGTGTTGAAAATGCCTTGCAGAATTGCTGAAGACAGGCTTGATCCGCCAAGAGTCATTGTTATTGCTGTTTCGAGATGCAGTGTCTGGAACAGCATTGTTTCGCTGTTGACTATAAGGTCAATAACAACACAGATTATCTGAATGACAGAACCGAGCATCAGGTTGATTATAATCGCAGGTGCAAGCTTCTGCGTCAGCATAATAAATCCGAAATATACAGTGGCAAGTGTCAGTACCATGAAAATATCGAGCATGAAAAACTCAAACACTTCAAAAGTAAATCCGCCTGTAAACTTCATGAAAATTGCGCTGAATCCGACTGTCACGAGAGCATTTACCAGAGTATATGCGAGGGTTACAACCAAAGTAACGATGTACTTTGCAAAATATATGCTGTTTCTGCTGCAGCCTTTTGCAATCATGTTCTTGATTGAGCCTGTTGTATAGTCCCTGAGGTTCCAGATGGCAAGGAATACCGACAAAAGAATAAAGAAAGAGTTGCTTGTCATTGAACCGAGAAGTATTTCTCTGAACGGGCGCTCTATAACTTCAGGCGCTGAATCTCCGAGCAGTCCGAATCCGGAATACAATAGGTATGTGCTGAATGCATTGAGAAATGCCATTCCGCCGAGGATTGAGACGCACACTATAAGGCTTTTGCTTGTGAATATCTTTCTGAATTCGCCTTTTAAAATGCTAAGCATATTCTCACATCCTTTCTATGAAGTATTCTTCGGGAGACTTTCCGGTCACTCTCATTTCAATGACATATGCTCCGTTCTCGCTCATTGTCTTTGAAAGCTCTGCTGTCTCTATTTCCGTTGACTTGAATGAAATCTCTTCTCCGTTTTCTTCTACTTCAACATCGTGATAAGCATTTCTGAGTGCTTCAACTGCCTTGGAGTTGTCTGTTGTCTTTATTGTAACTGAGCTTGAGCATCTCTTTTCGAGTTCTTCTGATGTGAGTTCTTCAACAAGAACTCCTTTAGAAATGATGCCGTATCTTGTCGCAATCTTTCCGAGTTCGTCGAGAAGATGGCTTGATATGAGGAAAGTGGTTTTCTTTTCATGGTTGAGTTTGAGAACGAGTTCTCTTATGTCCTTTATTCCTTTAGGATCGAGGCCGTTGACAGGTTCATCCAGAACCATGAATTCGGGATTGTCGAGCATTGCAATTGCAATTCCGAGTCTCTGCTTCATACCGAGCGAGAACTTTCTTGCAGGAAGTTTGCCTGTGTTGTCAAGATCCACGAGTCTGAGCAGCTCATGAATTTCAGAGTCGTCTATTCCGAATTCCACGCAATATATTTTGAGATTCTCTTCTGCACTCAGGCTCGGATAAAGAGCGGGTGTCTCAACCAAAGACCCTATTTTTCTCCTCTCCTCCAGTAAATCTTCGTCTTCAAACAGTTTAATGCTTCCGGAAGTCGGGAATGTAATGCCCAAAACCATCTTCATGAAAGATGTTTTTCCGGCACCGTTTTCACCGATGAATCCGTATATGTCACCTTTTTCAATATTCATAGAAACATCGTTAACCACTGTCTTTTTTCCGTATGTCTTGGTAAGATGTTCCGTCTGCAGTACGTATTGCATTTTGTTTTCCTTTCAATTGTGACGGCGACTGATACGCCGTTTCTTTGAGCACATTAATTCTATATTATATTTCTTTTTTAATCAAGTATAATCGCCCGCGCACACGTTAAATAAATATTTGGTTTGCGGCAGCAATTGTGGTAAAATATATAGGATAGCATTGGAAATGAGAGAGCGGATATATATGAGTACATCGCCAAAAGTTTCGGTAATAATTCCGGTATACAATACGGAGAAGTATCTGAATGAGTGCCTGGACAGTGTTGTAAATCAGAAACTTAAAGAAATTGAAATAATATGCATCAACGACGGCTCCACGGATTCTTCGCTCGACATCATTAATGAGTATGCTGAAAAAGATTCCAGATTCGTCGTCATTTCCGGTCCTAACGGAGGATACGGAAAAGCCATGAACAAAGGTCTCGATGCAGCTACTTCAGAATATATAGGTATTGTGGAACCGGACGACTATGTTCCTGACAACATGTTTTCAGACCTCTACGAAATTGCAGAGAAAAACAATCTGGACTTTGTAAAAGCTGACTTTTACAGATTCAAAACAACAAGCGGAACGCTTGAAAAGAAACTGGAACCACTTGATACTACAGGAGAGAACTACAACGTAGTGTTCGACCCTTCGCATATGCCGGAGGCCATATATTTCACACTCAACACCTGGTGCGGAATATACAAGAGAGACTTCATTGAAAAATACCATATAAGGCACCATGAATCACCGGGTGCATCATTCCAGGACAACGGATTCTCTTTTCAGACGTTCATATATGGTCAGCGCGCTATGATAATCGACACTCCGTACTACATGAACAGAAGAGACAATCCGAATTCATCCGTTTCCAATCCGACAAAGATCTATGCAATGAATAAGGAAATGGACTGGATTTTGGATATATTAAAAAAGGATCCCGAAATCTGGAACCGCTTCAAATACATGTTCTGGTGGAGAAAGTACAAGAATTTCTGTAACAGATATTCTGTGATTGACCCATCGTTCAAAGCAGAATACATGAACAGATTCCGCAATGAACTCAAATGGGCGAAACTCCGCGGAGATCTGAACCTTGATGTTTTTGAGCCGCACGAGAAAATACTCATTGAAAAATTGATTGCCCAGGCCAATGCAACATACAAGAAGACCAACATAGGCATAGGCTGGAGAATCAAGCAGTATATACCTCAGCCGGTCAAGGACTTCATAAAGAAAATATTATGGGGGAACAAAAATGGAAAGAAAAAAAGTTGAAATATCCGTAATTGTTCCGGTATATAACTCAGAAAGATATCTGCGGCAGTGCCTTGACTCCATAGTAAACCAGACATTCAAAGATCTGGAAATAATATGTGTAAATGACGGATCAAAAGATTCTTCTGCCAAAATTCTTGAAGAATATGCTTCAAAAGACGACAGATTTGTCATCATAAACCAGGAAAACGGCGGAGCCGGAAAAGCAAGAAACACAGGTCTTAAAGCGGCCAGAGGAAAATATCTGTCATTTCTTGATTCAGATGACTTTTTTGAGCCGACAATGCTTGAAAAAGCACATGAAAAAATCGAAAAAGACGATTCGGACTTTGTGGTATACAACTCAGACCAATACGTAACGGACAAAGATGATTACATAAATGTAATATGCTGCATAAGACCGACAGCAATCCCGCCATACTCACCTTTTTCATATAGACAATTGACCGAAAATGTGTTCAAAGCATTTGTGGGCTGGGCATGGGACAAACTGTACAGAAGAAGTTTTGTCCTTGAGCACGAGCTGTATTTCCAGGAGCAGAGGACCACAAATGACATGCTGTTTGTCTATTCTGCACTCGTTGTTGCAAAAAAGATTTCAGTCATTGATGAAGTTCTTGCCCATCAGAGAAGAGATGCGGATGGTTCTCTTTCCAAGACAAGAGAAAAATCCTGGTTTTGTTTTTATGATGCTTTGATTGCACTCAGGGACAGGATTGAAAAAGAGGGACTGATGTGGGAACTCGAAAGGGATTTTATTAACTACTCTCTCCATTTCTCATTGTGGCACTACAGGACTCTTGCAAAAAAGACTAAACCTCTTCTGAAAGAAAAACTTGTAGGTGAGTGGTTTGAAAATCTCGGAATCAATGGAAAAAACGAAGAATATTTTTACGACAACATCGAATACAAAGAATA
>JAILLB010000032.1 GCA_024693345.1 Clostridiales bacterium | reverse complement strand
GTTAAAGTATTCTGGGGCCTTGACAGTTCACTTGCCTACAGAAGACATTTCCCGGCAATAAACTGGCTCACGTCTTATTCACTATATAAAGACAGACTCGGACTCTGGTTTGAAGAAAATGTGTCAAGAGACTGGAACAATGTCACGGGCGAAGCTTTGAGGCTTCTATCTGTGGAAAATGAGCTGGATGAAATAGTGAAGCTGGTCGGTGTAGACGCGCTGTCACCGAACGAAAGGCTGACTCTTGAAGCTGCGAGAAGCATAAGAGAAGACTTTCTGCAGCAGAACGCTTTCGAAGAAGGAGACATGTACACGCCTCTGGACAAGCAGTACGGACTGTTGAAGCTCATTCTCTCGTTCTACACTAAATCCCTTGAAGCAATAAAGAAGGGTGCAGACATCGAGAAGATCGCAGATCTGCCTGTAAGAGAGAGAATAGGAAGAGCAAAAGCAGCTCTGGATGATGTATACAAAAAAGAATTCAGCGAGATTGAAACAGAACTCGATGAAGAATTAGCGGCATTAGTCAGAGAAGGAGGCGAACAAGTATGATTAAAGAATACAAAACCATACAGGAAGTCTCCGGACCTTTGATGCTCATAAAAAAAGTTGAAGGCGTAAAATATGACGAACTCGGCGAGATAGAACTGCCCGACGGTTCACTCAGAAGATGTCGAGTGCTTGAAATAGACGAAGACAACGTACTGGTTCAGCTGTTTGAAAGCTCAGCCGGAATTAACCTTGCAGACAGCAAAGTAAGATTTCTGGGCCACGGAGTGCAGCTGGGTGTGTCTTCGGACATGCTCGGAAGAGTCTTTTCCGGAATGGGCGAAGTAATAGACGGAGGGCCGAGAATAATCCCGGACAAGATGCTGGACATAAACGGTACCCCAATTAACCCCGCAGCAAGAAACTATCCTTCTGAATTCATTCAGACAGGCGTTTCAACTATCGATGGACTGAACACTTTGGTACGCGGACAGAAGCTTCCAATATTCTCAGGTTCAGGTCTGCCGCACGCCAACCTGGCTGCTCAGATAGCAAGACAAGCAAAGGTAAGAGGAACAAGCACAAACTTTGCAGTTGTATTTGCCGCAATCGGCATTACATTCGAAGAAGCTGATTACTTTATATCCGACTTCAAAAAGACAGGTGCAATTGACAGAACCGTAATGTTCATTAACCTCGCTTCAGACGCTGCAATCGAGAGAATATCTACTCCGAGAATGGCACTGACAGCTGCTGAATATCTTGCTTTTGAGCAGAACATGCACGTTCTCGTCATAATGACGGACATAACAAACTATGCAGAAGCATTGAGAGAAATCTCAGCAGCCAGAAAAGAGGTTCCGGGCAGAAGAGGATATCCCGGATACCTGTACACAGACCTTGCAACAATGTACGAAAGGGCAGGAAGAAAACTGGACTGTGAAGGATCAATCACGATGATCCCGATCCTAACAATGCCCGAAGACGATAAAACACACCCGATTCCCGACCTCACAGGATACATCACAGAAGGACAGATTATCTTGTCCAGAGACCTCTACAGAAAAGGAATACTGCCGCCGGTCGACGTATTGCCGTCACTGTCCAGACTTAAAGACAAAGGTATAGGCGAAGGCAAGACAAGAGAAGACCACGCAGGTACAATGAACCAGCTGTTTTCAAGCTATTCAAGAGGCAAAGAGGCAAAAGAACTCATGGTTGTTTTGGGCGAAGCTGCTCTTACACCGATTGACAGACTTTATGCAAAATTTGCTGACGAATTTGAAAAGCAGTATGTTAACCAGGGATTCAACGAAAACAGAACAATAGAACAGACACTTGACCTCGGGTGGAGTCTACTCAAGATTTTGCCGAGAGCCGAGATGAAGAGGATTAAACCTGCGGTACTTGACAAGTACTGGCCTAAGGAAGGGTAATACCAGAGAAAGGAGAAAAACGTGGCAGAGATCAGAGTCAATCCCACCAGAATGGAACTTAAGAAGCTTAAGGGACGTCTGGCGGTTGCCAGAAGAGGTCACAACCTTTTGAAAGACAAAAGAGACGAACTCATGAAGCAGTTCATCGACGTTGTCAAAGAGACAAAGAATCTACGCGAAAGAGTTGAAGAATCTCTTGGAAAATACAATAAGAGTTTTGCAGCTGCATCGGCCACGACTTCTCCGAAAATGATGACGGAGGCGCTGATGCTTCCGAAAAAGCACATAACTCTGGACATAGAAGAAAAGAACATTATGTCGGTTCACGTTCCGGTGTTCAAATACAATCTTCACGGAGAGAAATCTTCTGATGGGTACAACTTCGGTATGAACTTCACATCGGGTGAACTCGACGCTTCGATTCAGGAATTGTCGGATATACTTGACGACATGGTGAAACTGGCTGAACTCGAAAAGACTTCTCAGCTATTGGCACAGGAAATAGAGAAGACTAGAAGAAGAGTAAACGCACTGGAGCATGTGATGATTCCATCGTATGAGACGACAATAAAGAGTATTACAATGAAGCTGGGAGAAAACGAGAGGGGCAACATAACCAGACTCATGAAAGTCAAGGACATGATGCTCGAAGAACAGCTTAAAAAACAAAGTTAACTGACACTGAGAGGTGCATATATTGCATCTCTCTTTTTCTTTTTCGACTGCAAAAACAAGGCCGCTGCAAATCAATGCAACGGCCATGTCGAAAGGAATTAAACTATGAAAAATGTGTCATTTTAAAGGTTCAAACGTGTAATACGCGTGTTTAGAATAGTAATAAGCATATGAAGGCTTTGTTCCAATTATCTTGAAATATCTCATCGAGTTATACAGTGTTGTGCTGCCGAGTGAGTCTGTGCTCTGAGTCGTTATTGTAAAAGCTTCTTTTGCTATAAACTGAACATTGGACGGGATAATGATTGACTGCAGGTTCTTGGATACTTCAGAAATAATGTGTGCGGGGATTCTCTTGACGTTAAACGGAATCGTGAGATTGGATACGTTTGTGCTTCCCTGATAGAGCATTAATACTCCGTCACCTGCTACTACGAAATCACTGTCATATTTCTGAAGCCATCTTGTTGATGAAAAAGCATCTGTTCCGATGTATATTACGTTTGACGGAATGGTTATATTGTACAGTCTTGTGCAGGAATCAAATACACTTGAAGATATGATTCTCAGCGAAGACGGGAGATTGATCTTGGTTAGCTTTGCACAGTACTCAAATGACGCATAATTGAGCTGCTCAAGGCCTTCGGGAAGATTTACAGTAGCAAGATCAGTGCAGTTTGCAAATGCCGCTGAACCGATGGATTTTATCCTTTCCGGTATTGTTATTTCTTCCAGCCCGTCACATCCGAAATATGTGCCTGCTGCTATTGTCGTGTCCTCTGATCCCACAAGAATATCTGTAAGGCTTCTGCAGTAAGCAAAAGCATAAGGACCGACATGGATAACTTCGGACATCTCTGGGTACTCAGTTAAAAGTACGCAGCTGGAGAATGCCGATGTACCAATATTCTTGATTGTATCACTGAGTTTTACTTCGGTCAGTTTTGAGCATGATTCAAATGTTCTGTCCGGAAGAGTGTCTATTTTCGAATTGATTGTGACAGATTTGACTGAAGAATTAACAAATATTCCGATACCGAGTTTTTCTACACTTTCCGGTATTACAACCGTTTCAAGTGAAGTGCAACCTGAGAATGCAAAATTGCCGATGGATTTGAGCTTATCCGAGATTGGGAGATTTTCGATTGAGTCACAACCTGCAAATGCATACGGACCCATTTCAGTGATTTCTCCGCAATTGACTTCAGTCAGGGAAGTACATTCAGAGAACATGAATGCACCGACTTTTGTTATCTTAGGCATTGTGACTGTTTTCAAATATGTACATTTTTCAAAACAGAAATTACCGATTTTTTCAACATTCTTTAAATCTATACTTGTCATGGAG
>JAILLB010000115.1 GCA_024693345.1 Clostridiales bacterium | reverse complement strand
TGCCACAACTAAAAGCGATATCAACAGTATGGCAACAACAGTCCATGCAATAATCCAAGGCTTTATCGTTTTTTTCATGAATACCGTCTCCGCAAATACCAGTTTGTCATTTTAATTTTTTCACATCGAACACATTATTTTGCTGAAAACGGGGCTGGAACAGTTGATTCCAACCCCGTAGTGGCGGAGAAGGTGGGATTTGAACCCACGCAGCGCTGTTAACGCCCTACGAGATTTCGAGTAAATGGGTCCCGGGCTCGCTTCGTCCCTCTATATCACTATTTTGCCTCTTTTCGTCCCTATTTTTGCCCCGAAATCGGAAGCTTTGCGGAAGTTTGATAGGTAACTGATAGGCAGGGCTGTTTTTTCGTCACTATTTACTGTTTTTCAAATTTACATTTTTCGCCGCTTGCGGCGCTTTTGGATAATTGGATGGCGTAGAGAAATCTCTTCTTTTGCTTTCTCGCTTGATATTATTTTACATCCCAGTATCCGTTCCTGTTTCCGCCGATGCGCTCGATCTTTCCGAGTGATTTGAGATCGGCAATAATCTCGGAAATTCGTGTTTTGCCAAGGCCGCATACCTTGCTGATCTCATCAAGTTTCATCGTCGGGTTGTTCCTGATTGTCCTGAGCACCAGTGCATGGGACTTTGAAAGTCCGTCGTATGGCGTGCGGCTCATGCTCGGTTCAAAGGCAAACGGGATGGTTACGGTAATATGATTCTCGGAAATATCAAACGCACGTGTGCCGTAAACGCCTATGATCTTTGGAACGCCATGACCGGTTTGCTCGACCATCCCAAGCTGTCCCATTATTTTCTGGAGAGAAAGATTTACCGGATGGGAAATGCCTGCGAAGAATTCTTCCTTCGAGAAATCATAGGGGAGGCCGCCTGTAGAAATGATCTCTATGCGATCAGAAAAAATATAGATCGCCGGCGGAATGTTTTTAACCCATCTGTTATGGAGACAGGCATTGGTCCATGCCTCGCCGAAACAGTCAAGATCAAAGAGTGCAGTTTCTTTCCGCTGAAGATCTCCGCTCAGATCGACACGAACTTCATTCAGGGCTGCGACGTAATCAAAAGCCTGTTTCATGGAAATCAAAAGGCAGTGATACCCGTATTCGTTGCGGCTGATCATCTCCTGCTTGTCATTTCCTTTGAACCGTACAACTTTGATCGAACAGTTATTGCTGTCAGATAGTATTTCTGCAAGGTAGTTGTACCGTCCGTTCTTCGTGAGAAGTCCCATGTTTCGGGCGAACGTCGATTCATCTATGGTCAGCCCATTTATGAGATAAAGCTGTTTCAATTCGGTGAATGTCAGATCCTGATTGATAGATTCGATGTTATCGATGAGAGCCTGTGAATTTGAGAAAAAAATCTCGCCCAGGAGATCCGGCATAACCTTTTTGTTTTCGCTACCCGTCCTGATTCTGTATTCGCCGTTTGCCGAATAGGGCTTGTTGTAACCCTCCGCTTCAATCACAACGACCGCCTTGTCTTCATAGTATTCAAAGTATATTTTGGGAACTATCTGCGGTCGGACTGTTTCGTAGATCCTTGCGCTCAGTTTTCTCAGAGTTTCCTGTCCGACAGTTCCGTCGAGCCCGATAACTTCTCCCAAATCGCTGACGCCAAAATAGACTTTTCCTTTTCCACTCTTGTTAAGCATAGCCGTCAGTGACACGATGCCTTTATCAATCTCGCTCAACGTTGATTTAAATTCCTGTGTTTCTGTTTCAAAGGCATTATCCAGTTTCATGACAAATGATCCTCCATTCAGTTACAACCATATTATACGCTATCAATCCGTTTTTTTCAAGTCTATCTTCCGCTTTTATTTCGCTTATCTTCCGCTTTTTTATTCCGCTTCGGCGTAGAAACCGATTAATAAAATATAAATGGACAAGAATAATATAAAATTATGACGCAGTTTGGCAACAGAATAGCAAGAGGTTGGCAACCGGTAGAAGAATTTATCTTCCACTTTTATCCCGCTTATTTTCCGCTTTTATATTCCGCTGAATGAAATGATGAACCGGTATAGAAAAACCAACGGACAGTGTATTGGATCGTCTATGCACATATATAACGCTAGAAAAACAAAAGGACTCAGCGTTTTTTACTGAATCCGTTTGTTTTGGCGGAGAGGAAGGGATTCGAACCCTTGTGCGCTTGCGCGCAAACTGATTTCGAGTCAGCCCCGTTATGACCTCTTCGATACCTCTCCGTATGCTTTTCGGATTTTACCACAAACTCCAAGCTTATGCAATGGTTGGGAGTTTACTTTTTGTCAAAATCCAGAATGTCACTTAATATTGTATTTGAAACAAGAAGTCCGGCTCTTGTCAATCTGAAACCTTTGTCGGTTCTCTTGGCGTACTTCATGTCTATATACTTTTCCAGTTTTTCTCCGTAGTCTTCTTCAAGATCTCTTCCGAATCTGAGTTTATATTCTTTTGCCTCTACTCCTCTGGCCAGTCTGAGACCAAGCATAACATACTGAGTAGCCTGCTGTCTTATTGTAAGTTTTTCGCTCTTTTCGATGTTGACAAAAAAGTCTGTAGGCTTGAGTATGAAAGACTGGATGTCTTTTGTGTATGAATACAGTTCACCGTTTATGTATGAAGCTGCACCAGGACCGAAGCCTATGTAATCTCCGCTCTTCCAGTATCTGCAGTTGTGTCTGCACATCATTCTTTTTTTTGAAAAATTTGATATCTCATACTGGGAATATCCGGCTTTTTCAAGTCTCTTTGCGGCATGTATGTACATATTGTACTGTGCATCTTCATCCGGTATTTTTTCGAGAAGATCTTCTCTGGCAGCAAGAGGGGTTCCCTCTTCGACTCTCAGCCCGTAAAAAGAAATGTGTTCGGGATCCAGTGATGTAACATAGTCTATTGTGTTCATCAATGTCTCTTCTTTCTGACCGGGCAGTGCGTACATTATATCAACATTTACATTTTTGAATCCGAGCATTCTGGCAAGCATATATGCGCTTTCGAAAGCACTCTTGTCATGGATTCTTGAAAGCATTTTGAGTTCTTCGTCGTCTGCGCTCTGCAGGCCTATACTCAGCCTGTTTATTCCGCAGTTTAAATAGTCCTTTATTTTCTTTGTATCAAGAGTTCCGGGATTGGACTCAATTGTAATTTCAGGTTTTTCAACAAACTTGACGACCGACTTGAGAGTCTCCATTATATCCACTATATATTTTGAATCCACGCATGACGGAGTTCCGCCTCCTATGTATACTGAATCGACAGTCCAGTCTTTCAGATATGACTTAAAATTCAGTATCTGTTCTTTTAAGGCGCTAAAATAGTCTTCTGTCAGAAGTGTGTTTGTGACAGAATAGAAATCACAATAAGAACATTTGTGAACGCAAAAAGGTATATGGATATATACTCCAAGTTTCTTCATGTTACTCGTCCTCGTCCATCTTCAAAACTGCAGTGAATGTCTCAGGTGGTACTTCTACCGAGCCGAGTTTACGCATCTTTTTCTTTCCTTCTTTTTGTTTTTCAAGCAGTTTCTTTTTTCTTGTTATATCTCCGCCGTAGCATTTCGCAAGAACGTCTTTTCTCATTGCCTTGACGGTTTCTCTTGCTATGACCCTTCCTCCGACTGATGCCTGAATCGGTATTTCGAACAACTGTCTCGGAATGTTTTCTTTGAGAGCTACTGCGATTTTTCTTCCCCTTGTATATGCGTTGTCAGAGAACACAATAAACGACAAAGCATCGACTTTTTCTCCGTTTATGAGGATATCCAGTTTAACAAGAGAACTCGGCATATATCCTTTGAGTTCGTAGTCTAAAGAAGCATATCCTTTGCTTCTGCTCTTAAGCGAGTCAAAGAAGTCATAAATTATTTCATTAAGTGGAAGAATGTACTTGAGTTCAGCTCTCTTCGGGTCTATGTATTTCATGTTTACATAGATTCCGCGTCTCTTCTGGCACAGGTCCATAATTCCGCCAACATATTCAGTCGGAACTATGATGTTTGCATCAACAACCGGTTCCTGAGCTTCGTCTATTTCATCAGGCTCGGGGTATACTGCCGGGTTGTCTATAAACCTGGTCTCCCCGTTTTTCATTATTACCTTATATATAACGCTGGGCGCAGTAGTAATAATGTCCAGATCAAATTCTCTCTCAAGTCTCTCCTCCATTATTTCCATGTGGAGAAGTCCGAGGAAGCCGCATCTGAAACCGAATCCAAGCGCCACACTGGTTTCCGGCTCGAATGTGAGAGAAGCATCATTCAACTGAAGTTTCATAAGTGCATCTTTGAGTGCTTCGTAATCCGCCCCGTCTTCAGGATAAATACCGGCAAATACCATAGGCTGCGCCTTTTTGAATCCCGGGAATGGAGTTTCTGTGGGTCTGGATTCTTCTGTTACGGTATCACCGACACGTGTATCGGAAACGGTCTTGATGCTTGCAGTGATGTATCCTACTTCTCCTGCTGAAATCTCATCAGACGGAACAAGTCCGAAAGCAGACATATATCCTACTTCTACGACATCAAAAGCAGCACCGGTGTTCATCATCTTTATTCTTGTTCCGGCCCTGACTTTGCCGTCCTGTACTCTTACGTATACTACAACACCTTTGTATGAGTCGTAATATGAATCGAAAATGAGGCACTTCAAAGGTGCATTTTCATCTCCCGACGGAGAAGGAATATCTGTAACTATTCTTTCAAGAAGGTCTTTGACATTTAGTCCCGTTTTTGCGGAAACACATGGGCAGTCCGATGCCGGTATCCCTATAATGTCCTCTATTTCTTTTCTCGTTCCTTCTATATCTGCGGACACAAGGTCTATCTTGTTAACTACAGGAAGAATTTCGAGATTGTTGTCCAGAGCCAGATAAGTATTTGCAAGGGTCTGCGCCTCTATTCCCTGCGTAGCATCAACTACAAGAAGAGCCCCTTCGCATGCTGCAAGAGAACGGGACACTTCATAGTTGAAGTCGACATGTCCGGGAGTGTCTATGAGGTTGAACTCATAAGTCTTTCCGTCATCTGCCTTATATGCCATCTTTACGGCTCTTGCCTTTACTGTAATTCCTCTTTCGCGCTCAATGTCCATGTTGTCGAGAATCTGCTCTTCCATCTCTCTTTTGGACACGCTGTCGGTCAATTCCAGAATTCTATCGGCAAGGGTGCTCTTGCCGTGGTCTATATGTGCAATGATTGAGAAGTTTCTAATCAGGTTTCTGTCTGTCATTTTTGCTCCCAATATTTGTAAATGTTACGATAGATATTATACCAATTCCGTCTTCCCTTAGCAATAATCATATGTGGTTTGAACTATTTGTTAACATTGCTGTTTTTTGTTTACTTATTCTCTAAGTTAATATATAATTACATACGTAATACGCAATGATGTGTGCGGATTCGCACGGCATTGCAATCTCGGAAGAATTGTAGGTATATACGATGGTAAATCAGGTAGTTGAATTCATTAAATCTTATGACCCCGAAGTGGGAGCTGCAATGGAGGATGAGCTGAAAAGACAGAGAACGTTCATCGAACTCATAGCTTCAGAAAACATTGTATCCGAAGCAGTGATGGCTGCAATGGGATCACATCTAACTAACAAATATGCAGAAGGATATCCCGGCAAAAGATATTACGGCGGATGTGCATATGTTGACGTAGTTGAAGACATTGCAAGAGAAAGAGCTAAAAAACTTTTCGGTGCAGAACACGCAAACGTTCAGCCTCACAGCGGTGCTCAGGCAAATACTGCAGTATACTTTGCCCTTCTCAATCCGGGTGATACTGTTATGGGAATGAGTCTTGACTGCGGCGGACATCTCACTCACGGAAGCCCGGTAAACCTTTCCGGTAAATACTACAACTTCGTTCCTTACGGCGTAAGCGAAAAGGACTGCAGAATAGATTATGACCAGGTCAGAGAACTGGCCAAGAAGAACAGCCCGAAACTCATCGTTGCAGGCGCTTCCGCTTACCCGAGAATCATAGATTTCAAGACTCTGTCTGAAATTGCCAAAGAAGTCGGCGCATATTTCATGGTAGACATGGCACACATTGCAGGACTTGTGGCAACAGGTTATCACCCGAGCCCGGTTCCGTACGCAGATATCGTAACAACCACAACACACAAGACACTCAGAGGCCCGAGAGGCGGCATGATTCTCTGCAGAGAGGATCTTGCAAAACAGATAGACAAATCAATCTTCCCGGGAACACAGGGCGGTCCGCTGGAACACGTAATTGCAGCCAAAGCTGTATGCTTCGGTGAAGCACTGAAACCGGAATTCAAGACATATGCAGGACAGATTATAAAGAACGCAAAAGCTCTTGAATCTTCACTTCTTGAAGAAGGATTTGACCTTGTATCAGGCGGAACAGACAACCACCTGCTCTTAGTTGACCTGAGGAGCAAGAACATAACAGGTAAAGAACTTGAGCACAGACTCGACGAAGTCGGCATTACATGTAACAAGAATGCCATCCCGTTCGATCCTGAAAAACCGTTTGTAACAAGCGGAATCAGACTCGGAACACCGGCAGTTACATCAAGAGGATTCAAAGAGGAAGACTGCAAACTCATAGGAAAACTCATTTCCAGAACAGTTTCAAGTTTCGAAACCGAAAAAGATCAGATCAAAGCAGAGACTGAAAAACTCTGTCTCTGCCACCCGATATATGAAGACTGATTTGAAAACAACTTCAGAAAAACTTTTTTCCGTTCTCAGTGAAAAGAAAGTAACATTCGGAACTGCCGAATCGTGTACCGGAGGGCTCATAGCCAAAACCGTAACCGATTTGTCAGGCATATCCGAATATTACTATGGAACGGTTGTATCCTACTCAAACTCCGTAAAACAGAATGTACTGAATGTTAAAGAAGACACATTAAAGCAATACGGAGCAGTATCGAGCTGCACTGCCGTTCAGATGGCAGAGGGTGCACGTGATGTTCTCGGGTGCGATTATGCAGTATCAACAACCGGCATTGCAGGTCCTACCGGCGGAACAAAAGAAAAACCTGTGGGTCTTGTATATATTGCATGTGCAGGCAAAGGAAAAAAGACAGTAGTCACGGAAAACCATTTTTCCGGAACAAGAAAAGAAATCCGTGAGCAGGCGACAGAGAAAGCTCTGAACATGCTCATTGAACAGATAGAAAAGTAGAGGCAACAAATGGCTGCAAATGACAGAATCATAGACTATTATGAGTTTGCCACCGATCTCAAACAGGGGATAGGCGGCTCATATGTCTTTTGCGGCGAAGAAGACGGAATAAAAAAGGGATGCCTGTCGGCGATATACAAGAAAATCATGACAGCCGAGGGCATGGAAGTCTTCAACTACTATTCCATTTCTTTCGGTATGGGAGATGAGCAGCTGGACAAAATAGAGACAGCCATAAACTCCTTCCCGATGGGACAGGAGCAGACACTTGTTGTCGTATCCGATCTCAATTTTGCCCAGGCGAGCAAAGAAGTAAAAGAAGGGCTCGCAGAACTCTGCTCTTCCTGCACTAAAGATACCGTCCTTATTATCACATTCAGAGATGAAGAAGTTGATACAGGATACGGATTTGAAAAATCCGAGTTTGTAAAAACATTTTCATCCCGTTCCACCATCGTTAAATTCGATAAACCCACACCCGGAAAATTCCAGGCATGGGCAAAAAAGAAAGCTTTTTCAAAAGGCTGGGTACTCTCGGATTCAGCAGCCGAACTATTTGCATATATGTGCGACTGCTCTATGATGCAGGGCGAAGCGGAACTTGAAAAACTGTCTGCTTATGCAATTTCCCGCGAAGAGCACTATACAGTAACCGAAGAAGATGTAAAAGCAATATGCATTGATGCTCCGAGAGATGGCGCTCCGTTTGCAATGTCAAATGCCGCATTCAAATGGAATCTCAAAGATATGCTCGACGTTCTGAGAAAAGCAAAAGATGACAGAGAGGAACCCATCATGGTGCTCTCCATGCTCATCGGAATCTATTCAGACATGCTAATGTTCAAAGCTGCTCTCAATTCAGGACTGAGCTTTTCAGAGGCGTGTGAAGAGACGAAAATAAAGGGATACAGAGCAGGACTTCTAAACGATGCAGTGTCTAAACCCAATATCTCGATTATAGAAAACGCATTGATTGAAGCATATAAGACCGATGTCAAACTGAAAAGTGAATCCACAGATAACTGGGTACTTCTGGACATGCTGGCAGCAAAGATATATACTCCCGCATCATTGAGGAAATAGCCATGCTGAATATATCCAAACCAATTATTGTGGAAGGAAAATACGACAGGGAAAAAATACTGTCAATTGCGAATGCGCGCGTAATAACAACAAACGGATTCGGTGTTTTCAAAGACAAAGAACTCACAAGATATATAAGAAAACTTGCAGAAAAAGAAGGAGTCATTGTCCTGACAGACTCAGACGGAGCAGGTCTACTCATACGCAACAAAATCAATTCCATTCTCCCAAAAGACAAAGTTTTCAACATATATATCCCTGAAGTCAAAGGTAAAGAGAAAAGGAAAAAAGAACCATCTAAACAGGGGCTTTTAGGAGTCGAAGGCATCGACTCAGACTGGCTGAAAAATGCCCTGGCAGAATTTGACGGAAAAGAACCGGATAAAACTGCATACCTTACAAAAACAGATATGTACCTTCTCGGATTATCCGGAAAGAGCGAGAGCGGCAATTTGAGAAAAGAACTGGCACGGAAACTTGATCTTCCGACCAACATTTCTTCGACTTCTCTTGTTTCTGCAATCAATTTACTAATTTCAGAAGAGGATTTCAAAAAGGCTCTAGGCAGCCTTGAAATTAAGGATTATGAGTGAAAAAATAAATGCTTTCATAGATAAAGTGCTGACAAAAATTCACCTGATTAAGTTCAGGGAAATCATTATTTATGTGATTGTCGGCGGACTCACCACGGTTGTGGACTGGGTAGTATTCTGGCTGCTTGACAAGATTATTCCGCCGGTTCCCCTTCCGGATTTAATCAAGCTGATTACTCCCAACATCATCCCATACACGATAGCATGGTTTGCAGCTGTGGTTTTCGCATTTTTTGCAAACAAGCTTCTGGTATTCAGATACGGAAAAGGTGACAATGCAAAAACTTTCATAAGTTTCCTTATTTCCAGAATACTCTCTCTTGCTATTGCAATTGCTTTCGATATAGTCCTGACAAGCGAACTTGTCGGAATCTGCATGGATAAGTATATAGTCAAACTCATTTCCTCAGTATTTGTCGTAATATTCAACTACGTTGTCGGAAAATGGATTGTATTCAGAAAAAAGAAAAATGAAGAACTTCAAAAGACCGAAGAATCCGAAAAAATCGAAGGAGAAAAATCTGATGAATGATTCTTCAAAATATGGTTCTCTTGCTCTGGCATATCTTGGAGATGCCGTCCTTGAAACTCTGATACGAGAACAGCTTGTTCTATCCGGCATAAGCGATACCGGAAAACTTACAGAGATGGCCAGAGGATACGTGAGGGCGGGAGCCCAGAGCGACAGAGTCGAAAAAATACTTTCTGTTCTGGATGAAGAGGAAGAGGCGGTATATAAAAGGGCGAGAAATGCCAAAACCGAATCTCACCCGAAGAGCTCAACTGCACAGGAATACAGAAGAGCCACAGGATTTGAAGCAGTATTCGGATGGCTTTATCTATCAAAAAAAATGGACAGACTTCACGAGTTGTTCGACCTGTGCTACCCTGAATTAGATTAACAAAAACGACCACTTAGTAATCTAAGTGGTTTATTTATTGAAAAAAATGCGTAAATACGCAAAAATTTTAAGTATCTTGTTGCGAAGATGAAAATGATGTGTTATACTAATGCTGAAAAATAATGCGTAAATACGCAATAATTTTAAGGAGTTTTCATGATAAAAAGAGATTATTATCTGAATGAATTGATCAGAAAAAAAGAGAACGGTCTTACAAAAGTCATTACAGGTTTGAGAAGATGCGGTAAGTCATTCATGCTATTCGACATATATATACAGTATCTGAAGGAACATGGTGTATCTGATGATCATATCATAGCACTGCAACTAGATGATATTCAGAACCAAAGATATTGGAATCCCAACGAGCTTGACAAATATATCAGGAATAGCATTATTAATGATGATAAAACAACATATGTTTTCATAGATGAAATACAATTTGTAAAAGACGTAGACAACCCTTATCTCAAAGGAAGCAAGATAGGATTTGTTGATGTTGTTCTTGGAATCATGAAAATTAAAAAGGTTGACCTATATGTTACAGGTAGCAACTCCGAGATGCTATCACAAAACATATTAACAAAGTTTAGAGGTAAAGGAGACCAGGTTCATATATCTCCTCTGTCATATAAGGAGTTCTATTCTGCATATGAAGGAGACAAATCGTTGGCTTGGAACGAATATATAACCTATGGCGGAATGCCTTATGTTATGTCACTTAATGATTATTCCGACAAGTCAAATTATTTGAAAAATCTGTTTGAAGAAATTTACCTGAAGGATATCATGGACAATAATGACATAAGAAAAGATGAAAGTGTAATCAATGATTTGTTGAATATCATTTCCTCTTCTGTTGGATCTTTGACTAATCCGTCAAAATTGTCAAAAACTTTCAAATCCGTCAAGAATACTACAGTAAGTTCCGTTACAATTGAAAAGTATCTAAACTGTTTCATTAATTCTTTCCTTGTTGAAAAAGCAAAAAGGTATGACATAAAAGGAAAAAAATATATAGAATCACCATACAAATATTACTTTACTGATATCGGCCTGAGAAACGCCAGGATGAATTTTTCTGAAATAGAAGAAACTCATATCATGGAAAATATTATTTACAATGAAATAAGAAATAGAGGATATAATGTTGATGTTGGAATTGTCGAATATAATTATCGTGACAACGAAGGAAAAAGCCAAAGAAAACAACTTGAAGTTGATTTTGTATGCAATAAAGGAAATGATAGACTATATATTCAATCAGCATTTGTTATCCCGGACAAAGACAAGTTGGAACAAGAAACAAGAGGAATGATTAGAATAGAGGACTCATTCAAGAAGATTGTTGTTTTGAAAGACAAAATAGTCCCGAGAAAAGACGAAAACGGTATTATTTTTGTCGGAATCGAGGAATTCTTGTTAAACAACAAATATACCGATTGATCTTTTTGAGACAATAACCAAGCATTTCATTATTTGTATTGATTTCGTATTTCGTTGGTGTTATCATAGTGGACGTTTTGAAACTAATATATATATTTAATGAAAGGCGAAAAAAATGAGTGTTTTACTTGCCACCGCATTCGCATTGTTTGCGGGGCTTATGATGACTCGTCTGTTTAAAGTTACTCACCTGAAATTGCCTGACGTAACGGCATTCCTTATTGCCGGTGTTCTCGTCGGACCGTTTGTAATAGGTAGAATAGGCGTGCCCGGTCTTGGTTTTAATTCAATGGAGGAAATTGGGCAGGTCACAATATTATCCAGTGCCGCCCTCGGTTTTATAGCTTTTGACATCGGAAATGAATTCAGATTGTCTCAGCTAAAAAATACGGGAAAAAGCGCTGTTGTTATAGGTATCATCCAGTCTATTGCCGCAACAATAGTTGTTGATGTAGTTCTGGTTGCCCTGCATTTTATTCTCGGTGCAGAAGTGTTCCCTCTTCCCGTTGCAATAGTACTCGGTGCAATAGCATCCGCAACTGCTCCGGCTGCTACACTGATGGTAGTACGTCAGTATAAGGCAAAAGGTCCTCTGACGGACTTACTACTTCCAATAGTTGCTCTCGATGACGCAGTCGGTCTTGTTGTATTTGCAATATCTTACGGAATTGCACAGGCTATGAACGGCGGAGAACTCAACATAATATCCGTTGCAGTTAACCCAATGCTTGAAATAGTGTTCTCGTTAATACTCGGTTCACTTATGGGAGGACTGCTCACAGTACTTGAAAAGTTGTTCTTCTCGAACTCAAACCGTCTGTCTTTGACAATTGCGTTTGTTCTTATGACAATCGCTCTCACCGGAATAGAGATTCCTCTCGGAGGCGGAGTTAAGATTTCATTCTCAACACTTCTCGTTTGTATGATGCTCGGAACCATATTCTGTAATTTCAGCGAATATTCGGAAGATATTATGAGAAGATCTACAAAGTGGACCGCTCCTCTGTATGCAGTTTTCTTTGTAATTTCAGGTGCACAGCTTGATTTGAGTGTGTTCGCTTATCCGGCCATCCTTCTCATAGGTGCCGTGTACATAATATTCAGATGTGTCGGAAAGTATTTCGGTTCATCTTTCGGCTGCTCTCTTATGAAAACAGAGCCAAAGGTCAAAAAGTATTTAGGTATAACACTGTTCCCTCAAGCAGGTGTAGCACTGGGAATGGTTGTATCATCTCAGGGTCTCGGCAGTGAAATGGGAGGAATGATAAGAAACATCATTCTATTCAGTGTTCTGATTTATGAACTAGTCGGACCGCTTCTCACCAAGATGGCTCTTGACAAAGCAGGAGAAATCGAAGAAGGAAAAGGCGACACAGTCAACAGAGACAGGTTTGCAAAAAAACAAATATAAACACAAAGTGCGCAGATTTTTCTGCGCACTTGCTTTTTTTGTGTTTTTTTGTCAGTTATATATATCTCTGTCGAATTCTTTTCCTGCAAGGAACTTGTCCGAGTCTGAATACAATTTTTCTATAATTGCAATTCTTACAAGAACAGGTGCTTCGGATACAATTTCTTCCTGTGATACAACAGACTGTGAGCCGTCAGAGTTGATTCTGTATGTCGTCACAACTCTTGTAACATACATAGCATAGTATGTCTGGTTAATCTGTTTAACTGTTTTTCCGTCAGATCTTGTTACTGTGTTGTAGATGTTGTGGAAATCGTACTGATATTCCGTTGTCGTATACTCACCTGTTGTTCCTACCGGCAGGTATGTTGTGACAACAAGAGTGTTGTCCTTATCATAAGCATAGTTAGCCGGTTTTTCATTTCCATCAAATGAGTCTACAATCTTAACAAAGAATCTGCCAGCCTTTTCGTTATAGTATGCTGTATCGTATTTGAGCACTATATCGCTTCCGGAAACTTTTACTTCAACATTTTTACAGATTATGTTTCCGCCGACATATCTTACCTGAACAGATTTTCCGTCACTTCCCTTTACGATGTTGCCCTTGCTGTCGTACTTGTAATACGAATTTGGCTGATCGTTTGGTGTCGATACCGTTTTAACAGTCTTTGTGATGCTGTCGGATATCTCATAGGAGTGGGCATAATCTGTCGTTATGCTTCTTGTTATCAAGACATAGAACAGGTCTCTGAACTTTTCAAAATCTCCATAATTCTGAGTGTATGTATATGTTCCTGAAGTTACCTTCTCAAACTTGTACTCAACAATTCCTTCAACTTCTTCTCCCGTCTCATAATCTATTCTTGTGACTTTTCTGTCCGGATTGAGCGGGTCGCTCAACAGACATACAAAGGTTCTTTCATCACCAGAAATGGAATACTTGATGTTTTTGTAAACGTTTTCGTAATCGATGAGAGTGAAACTGTCTGTGTTGTTTATGTAATCAAAGAACAGTTTTCCGTTTGTAAAATCTGCAACTGTATATTCAACAAAAGGAACTGCTTCGGCAGCTATTATTCCAATCATTTTTGTGTTGGGACAGTAGCAGTAATAGTACAATACATCGTTGATTTTTGTCGGTTCGCTGAGATACAAAATCGTATATGTATCATCAACTTCATCGTCAACTTCTTCTTTTGTTGTATACATTACGATGGCATAGTTCTTATATACTTCGTCCTCGTTTGTATATATGCCGTACTTTTCACACTTTTCAAGCGCTTTCTCGTCATATCCGAGTGTAGTGTCTGCGGTGATATATGCTAAGTTTTCAAGCACCTTTGACTGATATGAATCTTCATTCAATATGTATGTTGAAGGATAGATCATATAGTAGGATGAGGTTGCTGCTGTTTTTGTCGATTCATCGGCAATTCCTGCACGGACTATGAGGAGAGCTTCCTCGTCTCCGATGTACTTTCTATACAGTCTGAAGTCAGATATGTTTGCAACATCACTTCCGAGATATTTTACAATATCTGTTGTGCAGACAATTGCAGACTCTGAAAGCATTACTTCAGATGTTGAAGAGTTGAGTATATATATAATGTGATATTCTTTTCCGTCTACAACATTTCTTCTTCCATCGGCCATGATATAGTAGCCGCCTTTGGAAGGAATTACGTTTCCTATATAGTATCTGTAGGTTGAACCATCATTTAATGTTACATTGACATATGACGGATTGGATTCTTCATCAAGTCCGTATTTCACCAGTTCTTCTTCCGTACATGTAGCCGTAACTCTCCAATCTTTGCCGTTAGGTTTAATTGTGGAAATGGAAGTTGAACCTACCACTACAGATGAGATTGTCGTTGCATCAAGTTCAACATCGACGTGATCTCTTATTTCAAAAGTGGTGGAAACGGATATTGCTATAATCGAATAAACTGCATATGTTCCGTCTTCATTCTGTCTGTCGGGACGGATGTACATCTGGTATCCCTTTTCAAATTCAGTATATGAACCGAGATAGAATACATATGAGTTTTCACCATCGTCATATACTATCTGTGTCATGTTTTCCTCATCAAGACCATATGAAGATAAGTAGAATTCGGAACACTCCTTGTTTACAATATATGAAAGTGAAGCACTTGTATTCTTCAAAGACAATGTCAAGTCATTCTGAATATCCATCAGAGAATTTTTCTCAATGAAAATATTCCCGTCATTAAATGAAAACTTGACATAATCAGGGTCAACATAGGCATCAAGATAATAGTGATCAGATTTGTTTTTAATCTCTATTGTCCTGACATCTTCCCTTGTTTTTGTCGGGAAAAGCATCAATGTCTTGGTTGATGAATCGTAGTATTCGCCGTCATATATGACTTCCGGCGCTTCTACCACGGTTTCAGCGGGTTTAACGAGCGAAAAATACAATATGAGACCAACTGCCACCAATACTATTCCGGCTCCGGCAATTATGAGGTTGCGGATAAGAGTGCTTTTCTTTTGGGCGGTATCTTTGCTCACGAATGGCGCCTCCTTATCCATACATATACACCTACACCAATCATGATGACCGGAATAATGGTCATTGTAAGTACAGTCCAGGTTGTTGCGTCACTCGTGCTTACGGTAAGCGCATCTTTATCAAACAACTTGAAAGAAATTCCCTCAAAGTTTACATACTGGTTGCTGTTGATGAGAGACAGCATTGCATAGAATATACTCTGGTTAATTTCGTAGTCGCTCGTATAGAAATCATTTGAACCGAAGCAGAATACATAACTTGTTGTATCGTTTGAATCGTTAACATTCCATTCAATTGCACCGACTCCGGCAAGCGCAACTCTTCCTGTGTGTGTATTGCCATTCTTCTCAGTATATTCAGCAGTATCGTAAGAAGTGATGAGGGTCTGGGAAGTAAATTTTGTGGATGTAATAGGATGTGTTATTGTGTTATCCGGGTAAATAATCACGGATTTCGGATTGTTGATAACAGACACAGGTGTGCTGTTGGCAGTAAGAATTCTGCTCATGAATGAACTTGCAAAGTCATACTTTTTATCCGTGTTGTTTTTAATTGAATCGAGATCAGCAAAAACTCTGACGCTTCCTGAACCTGCAACGGAGTGAGCATCATCGGTAACAGTGTAGCCAAAACCGAGACCCCATTCTGAAAGCAGCTCTTCAAGAGCATACAAATCTTCTCTTGTGGAAGAATTCTCCATAACCAGAAGGTTTCCGTAGTTGCCTGTCAGGAATTTACGAATTTTCTTTACTTCGTTAGTGGTTTCGCCTTCGTCGTTCGGCACAATCAGATCCTCAGTCGGAGAATTGATTATGAGCAGATCGGAATTTGCATATGCTTTTTCCTCATACGGGAAATCTTCCAGTGCAAGATTTATGGTTTTTACTTCATATCCGGCATTGTCGAGAAGTGTTTCAAGAACACCGCTGGGATTGTATTCCGGTTCGCCGTGACCCTGAAGCAGATATGCAATCGGTTTTTCAATGTAGTTTACGAGTCTTGCCACAGCTGACAGGATTGCCACTTCGGCATTGATTCCGTATACGTTTGTTGAGGTTCCGTATGCAGAAGATGATGTTGTGAACGAATAGAAACTCGTTATAGCGTATTTCTTATATCTTCCGAATGCGTTGTTGAATTCCTTGTCGGAGTTCGGGTCAACGACTGTATGATTTTTGTCCGTAACTTCAATGACTACGTCTGTTGTGTATACGGCATCTGCTGAGTTGATCTGGAAAGGTCTTGCCTGTGCCGGATTCTTTGTTATATCCAGAGTTACGAGACTGATTGTCTCATACTTTTCCACAATCTGCTGGATAACTTTGTACACCATCATGGTATACGTACTGTACGCCTCAAAGGCGTCTTTATCCATCATGATTATGAAGTTGAGGTATACCTTCTCTCCACCTTCTGGCTCTACGAGATTTTTGAGTTCTTCCTTGAACTCATCCGTGAGTTCGTAGAGATTTGAAGCAGTAAGGTCAGTATAGATGTTGAATGTTACACTGAGTGATGTGACTATAATGTTCACAATTATGAATACTGCTACAACAATTGCAATCACTATTGTCGATGTCGCGCCGTATTTCAGTTTTCTGTGATTCTTGTTTTCCATGTTCTTATCCATATTGTCTCACCCCCAATCTTACATCCATCTGCGTCTTTCGAACGCTTTGGTTGAGAGGAACAAAAACAGAGCGGAAATTGTGAGGAAGTAGAATAGTGAACCGTAGTCCAGAATTCCTCCGGCAAAGTTGCTGTACCTCGATGAGAATGAAATGTTAGACAGGATTGTTCTGATGAACTCGCTGTTTATGTACTGGCTGACATTTCCGATGAGAAGCAGAATTACAATTACCACTATTGTTCCGAGTGCTGCGATGAACTGGTTTTCGGTAAGTGATGAAATGAATATACCGATTGAAATGAATGCCATTCCGCAGAGGAGAATCGCAAGTACCGAAGCAAAGTATTTTGCTGCATTCGGTGTTCCGTACATTGTAAGAGGTATGTAGTAAATAAGGCTTGACACTATAAAGCTTGAGCCGAACAGTGTGAAAGCTGCGAGAAATTTTCCTAATATAACCCCAATAATGCTCGGAGCTGATGTAATCAGAAGCTGGTCTGTTTTGAGTTTCAATTCTTCTGAAACGAGTTTCATCGTAATGAGAGGAATTGTAATTATGAACAGATACATAATTATCGTGAAATAGTTGGATACATTTGCATTTTCTCCGGCCTGAACCGTGTTCTGCATAAACAGAAATGCACTGACAAGGAAGAAGATTGCATAGTAAACATATCCTACAAGTGAAGTGAAATATGAACGCATTTCGCGCTTATATACTGCCCACATATGCTGTCCTCCTTATTTTCTGTCCGGTTTGACCGGTTTTTCTTTTGTTTCGGCTTCAGCCGCTTTCTTTTCGTCGTCTTCGTCGACTACGGAAATGAATATATCTTCGATGTTGCCGCTCAGATAATCCATTGAAATAATTGGCCATCCGCCTTTAGCCATTGCATAGAATACAGGTTTTCTCACATCTGCATCGTTCTGGCTTTCGACCAAAAATGATGAGATTCCGTTTCCATATGAATTCTCCACAGTGACAAAAGACACACCTGGAATCTTTTTCAGAGTTGAGAGAACCTGAGATTCCGGACCGTCAACTTTTATTTCAAGTCTTCTGTTTCCCTTGATTTCAGCTTCAAGGTTTTCAGTCTTAGTATCTGCGACTATCTTGCCTTCGTTTATAATGAGGATTCTGTCGCAAATTGTTTTGACTTCCGAAAGAATGTGAGTGCTAAGGATTACCGTATGGTCTTCACCGAGTTTCTTGATCAGGTTTCTGATGTCTATAATCTGTCTCGGATCAAGTCCGTTTGTAGGTTCGTCAAAAATAACGACCTTCGGGTTTCCGACCAATGCTCCTGCGATGCCGACTCTCTGTCTGTAACCTTTTGAAAGGTTCTTTATAATTCTCTTCTGTGCATCCGTAATCTTTACGACTCTGCAGATTTCATCAATGTGATCTTTTTTCTTAAGTTCACACTTTTTGAGGTCATAAATGAATCCGAGATATTCATTTACAGTCATTTCAAGGTACAGAGGCGGAAATTCCGGAAGATATCCGATCTGCTTTTTTGCTTCGGTCGGATTTTCCAGGATGTCAAATCCATCAATTTCAGCTGTACCGGATGTGCTGGAAATGTATCCCGTTATTATGTTCATTGTAGTTGTTTTTCCTGCACCGTTCGGTCCGAGAAATCCGACTACTTCACCATCATTGACTTCAAAGCTGATGTTGTTTATGGCAAATCTGTCACCATACTTTTTCGTCAAATTAGTAACTTTAATCATATGTTTTCCTCCTGGTCGGGGTTTTTCTCTATAATACTCATGCCCTTGGGCACAATGTGTATGTCTATGTCTTTTCCTTCACAGGCATATTCGCCGTCGCTCGTCCATTCAGGACACTCTCCTTCAAAAGTGAAAGACACATTCTTTGATGTCGTTCTGATTATGAGAGGACTTTCTGCGCACATGAGAAGGGACGTTGATTCCTCTCCGAATTCTGCAATGGTATTTGGATACTTTATAAGGGTGATGTCAAGAAGTCCGTCGTTCAGATTGTCTTTCGGGAAAGTCTTGAAGATTCTGCAGCCTGCAACCGACTTTGAGTTGCTTACCACTCCGCATACTATGTTCTCTTCAAAAACATCGGTATCCGTTGTGACTTTAACTTTGTACCCTTTGAGAGCAGGCAGCTTTTTCAGAGCTTCCGTCGCATATGCAACAACACCGAATATTGCTTTGGCTTCCTGTGAAGTCTTGTAGCACACATCAATAAAAGAACCAAAAGCTGCTACGTAAGTGAATGCTTTTCCGTTAATTACACCATAGTCATATCTTACCGGCATTCCGTTTTTTATGTTTTCAATGCACTGGACTGCATTCAACGGAATGTTGTGTGAATATGCAAAGTCATTTAATGTTCCGGTCGGAATATATCCGATTGGTATATCCGTTCCGGATGAAACAAGTCCGTTTAACACTTCGTGAAGCGTTCCGTCACCACCGCAGCATACAACCGTGTCATATTCTTTTCCACATTCGGTCAGTGTGCTTATTATGTCTCCCCTGCCCTTTGAGAGGTAAGTTGTAACGTACCTGTATTTTTCGGAGAAGGCTGACACCATGTCGAACATCCAGTTTTTTCCTTCACCGTCGCCGGAGTTAGGGTTTATTATCAAAAGAAGTTTGTTTTCCAATTTGTTTTCCTCGTAATCATTAACCGAAAAGAAGCTGTTTTAGATCATCCGGTGTCTCAAAGAAGTAATCTGCGTTTTCTTTCATGTACTTTTCAATTTCTTCAAGTCTGAGAGAAGACCATCCGGAATAACCGAACTTGACTCCTGCTGCTCTTGCCATATCCAGACCCGGTTTCAGATCATCTACCACTATCACGTCTTCTTTTCTCAGACCGTTTTTTTCAATAATGTCAAGAATCGGGAAAGGACTGGGCTTGACTCTGCTCTGATCCGGTTCCCATCCGTATATCATATCCGGAGCGGGAACATTCCATGCACCATAGTCTCTCAGTATTATATTGTCAAAAGAATGCGTGACAACGCACTCTATTCCGCCTTCATCTTTCTGACGCCTTATTATCTCAGGGATTCCGTCGTAGAAGTCGGGAACATGTTCTGCAACAAATTCTTCCCATGTTTTCTTCTCAAATTCCATTTCTTCGTCAGTCATGCCGTACACATTTCTGCATGTGTCGAAAAATCCCTTGTAAAAATTGTATTGTATAAACTCGTCCAGGTCGACTTTCACACCGGGACGTATAACCTTAAGCGTGTTGACAAATGAAGGATAGTGTATTTCAGGTGTACTTTTGACCGATGTATCATCGTGGTCAAGTACTAGGCACTTGTAATTTGTCATCTGTGTTGTTTTCGATGCGTTCTCTGCACCGAATATCCTTCCTTCGCGCGTTCTAATGCGCGTGTAGTAATATTAACACAAGCATTAATTTATTTCAAGTGTGACTGCAGCTGTAAAAACCTCCGCCTTCACCGATATTAATTGACAGTGCTCTTGGAAAAGGATAGAATATGTCCTAGACAATATTAACAAGGGAGGTCATTAAAAATGGCAGCTTTTATCATAGGTATCATCGCACTCGCAGCAGGAATTCTTGTTGCACTTAATTTGAAGAAATTGAAGAAATCTTCATACGCAAAAAACACATCAGGAACATATACTGAGTCAGAGACAAAACCGTATGCTAAGTTCTCCTGGATTCCGCTTGTTGCAGGCGTTCTAGTATTCATTATAGCTACAGTTTCTTCCTGCTATACTTCAATAGAAACAGGACACACAGGCGTAGTCACAATTTTCGGAAGAGTTGAAAACTACACCCTCGATGCAGGTATCCACGTCAAAGCCCCATGGCAGACAGTTGTTCAGATGGACAACAGGGTTCAGAAGGCTACAATCAATCTCGAATGCTTCTCTTCAGACATTCAGGAAGTATCCTGCAAATACACAATGAACTATCAAATCAACAAGGCAAACGCACAGGAAATCTACAGAAGTGTCGGTATCGATTACTACGACACTGTCATCACACCGAACGTTGCAGAATCAGTAAAAACCATAATGGCTCACTACACTGCTGAAAACCTTGTAGGTAACCGTGATTCACTTGCTTCTGAAATCGAAGTTCTGCTCGGAGAACAGCTCAAAAAGTACAACATTGAAGTTGTTTCAACAGCTATTGAGGACATGGACTTCACAGATGAATTTACAAACGCAGTAGAAGCAAAACAGGTTGCTGTACAGAACAAACTGAAAGCAACAACTGAACAGGAACAGAAAACAATGGAAGCTCAGCAGGCAGCAGAAAGAGCAAAAATAGAAGCATCTGCAGCTGCTGAAGTTGCTCAGATTAAGGCTGAAGCAGAAGCAGAAGTTGCAAAGATTCAGGCTCAGGCAAATCTTGAAGTAGCAAAACTCCAGGCAGACGCAACGGAATATGCCGGTGAAAAGGAAGCAGCAAAGAACAAAGCTATCTCAGAAGAACTGACAGAAGAACTTCTCAGATATTACCTTATCCAGCAGTGGGACGGTAAATATCCGGAAACATATGTTGGAAGCGAAGGCGTAGCCAACATTATTTTAAACTCAGGAAATAAAGAATAAGAATAGACAGAGGTGCACATGAAATTTTCAGAAATACCGTACAAAAGACCTGACTTAAAAGAGGAAATGGATAAAATTGATGCACTGACTCAAAAATTTTTAGATGCATCAAGTGCTGAAGAGCAGTATCAGGTTATGAAGGAATTTGATAACCAGACAAAACACTCTGCAGCAATGTATTCAGTAGCCTCCATCAGGTACACAATCAACACAAAAGATGAATTCTATGCGAAAGAACAGGAATTCTATGATGAAAATATGCCTTATTTCGAGGAAAAGGCACAACAGTTCGAAAACGTAATTCTTGAATCAAAATTCAGACCGGAACTCGAACAAAAACTCGGAAAACTGCTCTTCAAGAGCCTTGAATTAAACAAAAAATGTTTCTCTCCAGTTATCATTGAAGATCTTCAGGAGGAAAACAAACTCACATCCGAATACCAGAAACTTTATGGTTCAGCTGTCATAGAATTCGACGGCAAGAAGATGCCTCTTCCGATGCTCGGAGTATACAAGGAAAGTCCTGACAGAGCCGTGAGAAAAGCAGCTTACGAAGCAGATGCAAATTTCTTTGATTCCAACAGACAGCAGTTTGACGAAATATTTGACGCACTTGTAAAAGTACGTACAAAAATGGCCAAAAAACTCGGTTATGACAGCTTCACCCAGATGGCATATGACAGAATGGGAAGAAACTGCTACGGACCGGAAGAAGTGGCGAAATTCAGAGACAGCATCGCTAAAGATGCAGTTCCCGCAGTAAACGAAGTAAGAGAACTCCAGAGAAAGAGAATCGGAGTCGATAAGATCCATCTTTACGACAACATTTTCACATTCAAAAACGGAAATGTTAAGCCTCACGGAACACCTGAAGAAATTCTCGCAGCAGGCAGAGAAATGTATCACAATTTAGCTCCCGAAACAGCTGAATTCATCGACCTTATGTATGACAATGACCTCTTTGATGTTCTTTCAAGAGACGGAAAAGCACCTGGCGGCTACTGTTCATTTATCGAAGAGTACAACTACCCCTTCATCTTCTCAAACTTCAACGGAACATCAGGAGATGTTGATGTATTGACTCATGAAGCAGGTCATGCATTTGAGGCCTACAGATCTTCCCTTATACTCAAAGACGGACTTATGATGGAACACAATGCTACAATGGAGACATGCGAATGTCATTCAATGAGCATGGAGTTTCTGACATCAGATTACCATCACCTGTTCTTCGGTGATGATACAAAGAAATATGAGTTGTCACACGCAGAAGACGCATTTTGTTTCATTCCTTACGGATGTATGGTTGACGAATTCCAGCATGTAATTTATGAAAAGCCTGATATGACACCTGACGAGAGAAATGAAGTATGGGCAGGTCTTGAAAAGAAGTATCGTCCTTACCTTGATCTTTCAGATCTTCCCTTCTACGGAAGAGGTGCAGGCTGGCAGAGACAGCTTCACATTTACGAAAGCCCTTTCTACTACATCGATTACTGCATGGCTCAGACAATCGCATTTGAATTCTGGCTCCTCTGGATGAAAGACAAAAAAGAAGGCTGGAGAAGATATCTTGAATTTGTTGATGCAGCAGGCAAAAAGTCCTTTGAACAGGTTGTAAAGGATGCAAAATTGTATCTGCCTTATGAACCGGATGGAATAAAGAAAGTTTCTAAAAGCGTTCTTGAATGGATTAAAACACACCAGATTAACGAATAGGTTTTTAAGTTAATAGAATCAGCATGAGTTTTTAAAAAACCATGCTGATTTTTATATCTGAATCGTAAAAATGGTTACAATTTCATTCGTTTTCAATAATCCATGCCAAAATATCATTGTACTTCATTTTGCCTGATGCAATAGATAGACCTACATTTGATACTTCTTCATCACTTACGTGAATTTTAATACCATTCAACTCTATAAACGAAAGAAGAACATACATACCTATTCGCTTGTTTCCATCTACAAATGCGTGGTTAGTTATAAGTGAGTATCCGATTCTTGCTGCTTTTTCTTCTTTTGTTGGATATAGTTCTTTTCCATCAAAGGTTTGAAATGCCGATTCCAATGCACTATCTAATAGTCCAATATCACGAACATTTGGATCTCCTCCAGTTTCCTGAGTTATGAACTGGTGAAGCAATAACACCTTTTCTCTGCTAAACTTCATCATTTTGCCAATTCCTCAAACGCTTTTCTATGTTCTCTAAAAATTCTGTTTGTAACAAATTCAAATTTTTCATCATCAGTCATTTCAATTTCTGGCACTTGATCAATGTCAACCAGTTTATATTTTGGCTTGTTGTTCTTAAAAATAATAATTGTTCCATGTTTACTTGCTGCACGTGCAACACGTGAAAAATTCTGATTTGCTTCAGATATAGAGTAGATTTGATTTGTATTGATATCCATTCACGATATCTAGGCTCGGACACCCGTGACTTCAGTCGTGGGAGGAGAGCCTTACCTCCTTTGTTAATGTTGAATTTGTGTGTTCCAGTAAATATGTGTTTTTCCATGATGCACATGGATGAACTAATGTCCCATCTATCAATCTGAGATCGAAATATCCGGATGTCCTTCTACCATGGACAAAACATTCTTGTCCGCTATAAAGAACTTTATCGTTTAATCTGAATCCTTTGACTTCTCTTGGTGCCTGATTCGGTTTTCTTATTCCACCCTTAAGTATTGTCATCTTATGCAACTGTCTGTTGTGTCGTCTTACTCTCTTTTGAGTAAACACACTTTCAACTCGTACTGCTTTAGGGTGATTGGCTATACACAGAGCATCCGTTGCATGGTCCTTTTCTAATCCATGTGTAATTCTTGTATTCTTGGTTATGTATCCATATGTGTGAGTAACAATTCCCGGATATATCTCTTTTAATATGTTGAACAATGTCCACCGCATTATTCCCATAAA
>JAILLB010000092.1 GCA_024693345.1 Clostridiales bacterium | reverse complement strand
ATCATCTCTTCCGTCCACATAAAGCGGAAAAGGTGCATGTGTCTGAGTCACTTCGATTCCGTATTTTTCCAGAGCCTCTTTGTGTGGCCTGAAAAATTCAAGTATGGAAGGAATGTCCTGTCTGAAGAGATCGTTGAATGTGCCTTCCCTTATCTGGTCTCCTGAAAGGAATGCGTCAATGTTGAAATCTATGCATTCAAATCCGCCATCGTGGAACATCTTCATCTGTTCATCTACAGGCAGATTGAGGTTGATTGCCGAATGGTTGATACATGGTCTTAACATATTGTTTTTCCTGCTTTGTTTTCAAATTTTCTCAATCAGAGAATTGTTTGACATAATTATACCACACAATCGACAAATTGTTACTCCATACTTTTTTATACTTCACGATGCTGGAGTATTCAAAATGTGATTCGCAAACTACATAAGCGTACATATAATAAGTGTTCACCTATAAAAATAAGTCCTAACAAAATTGACAATTGATTGAAGAATCTTTATAATTTTATGTTGTACACATCTTGGAGGTCTAAGTTATGCCATTTGTTAAAGCACAATGTACAAATTGTGGTGGATTAATAGAGGTTGATGAAACAAAAGAAGCCGCCATCTGCCCATTCTGTAGCACACCATATGCTGTTGAAAAAGCCATAAACAATTTTCACATTAGCAACAAGTATGAAATACATAATGCTCAAATAATGATGCAGAAAGATGATGTTGAAACAATGGCTGCAGATGCAGATGCACTACTGTACCAGTTGAATAAACCTCAGCAAGCATATGAGTTGTACAAAAAGATAACTAAATTGTATCCAAGAGATTATCGTGGTTGGCTCGGACTTGCAATGTATAGGATAAAAACCAACAATTTTGATGATGAATATGGAGATATAGAGGTGAATCTCTCTCGTGCAAAAAAACTATTTCCTGAAGGAGCGGAATGCATTGGTGAGTTCTTGTCGCAATACCAATTGGCAGATACGAATTACAACAAATACTCTTATCGAAAATCTTCCATAACCGAAGAAATTTTTTCAAAAAATCCTAATGCGAACAAAAATACAATCTTATTTGTTGTCATGGCAATTATATCACTCGTGATAGGAATAACATTACGTATAATTGGTGCGCCAGTAGTTTTGCTCGTTTTTTCTTTAATCGGAATGATTTTTCTTTTTATTGCCAGTCATTTTTTTGCAACATCAAAAAAAATAGACGAACTTCAAAAACAATATCATGAGAGCGACAAAAATTTATCATTTACAATTTCAAAGTTTGACAAAGATCTACAGGATTTCACTACCAAGATAAAAGAGATTGATTCTGAAAAGAGATTATTAGAAAATACCGAATTTCAACCACCTAGGTTGAATAATCTCGAAAAGAAAGAACATTACCATGAATAAGTCATTAAATAAAATAATTCCAGTTTGCTATGTTGTGCTGTCTATTGCAATAATATTTGGCATCGTTGACATAATCATTAGTTTTTCCAAAAATGAATCCAAGACCTCTGAAATAACCACAAGTATTTCTGATTATGAAACCACCTCGATTACCACTTCTTTCATCTATGAAGAAACATCAACTGGTAGCAAAATCTATACTCTAGGTGTGTATTATTTCGATAAAGACACACATGAAATGATTAGATCGTTCGACCTACGTGTATATAGTGAAGGTTCAAGATACTCTATACGTCCCGTTGACATTCCGGGTTATACTCCAGAAGATACTATAAGAACTGGCGTAATGACCGAAAACACAATCATAGTATTTTACTATAAAAAAGTCGGTGAAACGACCAAAAAACCAACCATAGAAACGACAAACATGGTGGAAACAGAAACAACAAACATAGTGGAAACCGAAACGACAAACATAGTGGAAACCGAAACCACCACTGTAGAGTATATAACCATGCCAAACATCTGTGGACAGGTTTTGACAGATGCAAAAAAACATCTTTCTTCACTTGGTTTCACGAATATATCTACCAAGTCAGATAAATCCATATGGCTGGAATCCAACTGGACCGTTCAAACCCAGAATATCGAACCTGGTCAATTGATATCATTAGACACAAACATTGTACTATTTTGCGTTAAAACAGAAGATTATATACCACCTGATGATCCAATTGCTGTAATGCCAGATGTTTGCTATCAATTATATTCAACTGCCTTGCAAACATTGAGAGCATTGGGCTTTGTAAATATTGATTATGATGCGAACGGATCATTTATTATCATTGATTCAAATTGGACCGTCATTAAACAAAGCGTAGCACCAGGAAAAGAAATTGAAAAAGGCACCTCTATTGTTTTGACTTGTGTCAAAACAACTGAATATTTAGATAATCTTGATGTTACAATGATTGATGTGGTTGGTTTAAATGCTTCAGATGCCGAAAAGAAACTATCTGATGCAGGATTTAGAAATGTTAGAATAAGCCACTATTCAAAAGCTAATAGGCAAAAATCAATTAGTGGTGAGTCTAATTACGTTGTTATTTCACAGAGTGTAAAGAAAGGAACCACAATAAAGGCAGGTAATGAAGTCGTTATAACATGTGAATTAAAAACAGTAACGATAAAAAACAACATTGAATTTGCTAATTTGATGGCTATGACTAGTCAATCAAATTACACAACCATGAGGAACTATGCAAATAATCACAATGGCGAGATAATTGAATTCGATGGTTGCATTCTTGATATGCTGCAAGATAAAAATTACTCCACCATTTTTGATGTCGCGATTCTTGGGGTCAACTATGGCACAATAGCAAAAGGTCCTATTTTCGTATTTGAAGATGTTAGTTACTCAGGAATGTATGTCAATGGTGCTAGTTCTGTTGCTGTTGGAATGAACTTTAGGATCACTGCCAAAATCATAGGTTATAATGAAGCTGGTTATATAATTCTATCTCCAGTGTCGTTGATTTCAAGATAAAAGAAAGAGAACCATAATAACGGGACCACCATATTGGGTGGTCCCGTGTCCGTTTTATGGCAACAATTGTTGGTAGAAAGAACATAAAATAATCGTAAGCATCAAAACACTAAAATGAATCCCATGCAAAAAAATGCAGAAAGACACCAATACATATTTCTATTGAATTACTTTTGAAATCATCGTCCACATTATTTCTCTATGTTTTCTTTGTGAGCCTCAAGGCTCCTATCATAATGACATTATCTTCTTCATCAAACTTCTCTGTCACTTCTCGTTTTGATGTTGTTCCATCGCCTTCATCTTCATAAATAAACGATATTTCATCATCCACAATCTTGTATGTTGCTTTTGATGTAGTTGCAAGAACGCCTACTGCATAAGTTTCAATAACGACATTGTTTTCAGAAAACTTGTACAACACATAAGAGCTGAGTGAACTTTCAGAAGCATATACTCCATTAAGATAATATGGATTAGGCCTGTTAGCCGATTTCTTACTTTCGTTATTTTTAAGCGTAATTGCACCAATTTTGATTGTGTCACCACTCTGTTCAAAAGATTCTGTGTAGACGCGTGTGCTTGTCACACCATCTGCATAATCAACCATTTCAAATGTAATTTTTCCGGTATCTATGTTGTATGTTCCCTTTGATGTTGTAGCTAACACACCTACCGCATAAGTATCAATTCTCACTTGATTTCCGAAAAATGTATACGATACGTATGAACTGAGGAGTGAATCAGATTTGTAAGTTCCTTCAAGAACATATCCTGGTAGATTTCTGTTGGCTTCGAGTATGTACTCATTTACCAGATTTACGAAATTGCCTTTTGTAGATGTTGCATTGTCTACCATGAAGATTTTCAGGTATTCAATGTTGTGCATGAACTCATCTTTGTTCTTGACAAGTTTTGCATTGGAGTTGGCTGCCATATCCGTAATACTCCACATGAACAGACTCTTGACGAGTCTGAATCCGCCCACAAAGCCTGTAAGCTGCGCCTGGTTGACAACGAAGACATCATTTATGTTGTTGCTCTTTACGAATTCGACTTCATTTTCTATACCCTTTACCAGTTCATTATATGAATTGGTTTCATGCCACAGTGACCTAATTACCCTTGTGGAATCCGGAGCACCTCCAATTGTCTGGCCGTCTCTGCAATATACCCTTACATCGCCAGAATATTTGGCAAGAACGACTGCTCCGCCGCTCGTCTTTTTCTGTGTTACTGTGCTGTATCTGAGTTCAGACAGAGGTATCTGTCCATCCTCAAGACCGTAACACACATAGTCAAAGATGGATTTTCCCTGGCTGCTTTTTACACCTGCCATGTAATTCATCAGGTTGGCAAATTCTGTATTCGAGTCGGATCCATCCGGCATCTGGAAGTGCTGGATATCGAAGATGACGACTTCACCGGGATGCGTTCCGAGGAATTCAACTACGTCCTTGAGATAGTACTCAAGAGTGTTTGAAACAAGGCCGTGAGCCGTGTAGTATTCACCGTCAACAAGTGTCACTCTGACATCAAGATATCTTACTCCGCTCTTAAGCAGCTGCATTGCATTTGCAGGCTGAGCCTTGCTCATTCTCTTGACAAAGCCCTTTGCAAGGAAGTTCACTATAGGGTTCGTTATAATCCCGGACTCGTTCTTGTTCACAACACTTTTGAA
>JAILLB010000089.1 GCA_024693345.1 Clostridiales bacterium | reverse complement strand
TGACCTTTTACAACGAGTGTGGATAAATCGATTGAATCGCAGTAAAAGTACTCCTTCCACTGATCAGCCAGACTCGATGAAATTGCTCCGCCAAGTACCTTAATAAGTCCCATTTTTCTTTCTCCTTAAACTTTTTTCTATATTCAATTTTTATTTTTTTCTAATTAGTAATCCTGTTTCTGAACGTGAACAGGTCGGCCAGACCCCCTTCGGAAGTCTCTCTGTATCTTGAATTCATGTCTTTTCCGGTTTTGTACATTGTGTCCACTACCTGGTCAAAAGACAGCTTGCCTGAATCCGTCAGGAAATTGGCGAGTGTCATGGCGTTTATGGCCTTCATTGCCGATACGGCGCCTCTCTCAATGCACGGAATCTGTACAAGCCCTTTTATTGGGTCGCAAGTGAGCCCCAATTGGTGCTCCATTGACACTTCAGCTGCATACTCAATCTGGTCTATGCCCATGTCTAATAGTTCACACAGGGCTGCAGCCGCCATTGAAGAAGCAGTTCCCATCTCCGCTTGACATCCGCACTCAGCTCCGCTGATAGATGCGTTGGTCTTCACTATGTTCCCTATAATCCCAGCAACAGCCAGCGCGTCTATAATCTTGTCTTCGCCGATGTTTCTTTTTTCCGACATGTATTTCAAAACTGCAGGCAGTACGCTGCACGATCCGCATGTGGGAGCAGTTACGACTGTGCCGAAATCCGCATTTTCTTCGCCTACGGCAAAAGCATATGCACACACGAGCCTGTTTTCAGCTATTGAAGGTGACTCGTCTATGTGCTTTGAGTTGTACAGTGCCTGAGCTCTTCTCTCAACTCCTATGCCGCCTTCGAGAATGCCTCTTGTTGAGAGCCCCGACTTGATACAGTCGAGCATCACGTGCCATACTTTTCTTAAGTATTCTTTTATGTCGGGATTGTCGAACTCATATACGTAGTCGCTTATTCTAATGTTCTTGGATTTGCAGTATTCAGCTATCTCAGAAAAGTGTCTGTGTCTGTACACTTCGAGCATCTCGTCTGCTTCCATCCCTATTATTTCAATGTCTCCGCCTCCGATGGACATTGCTCTCATAGTACAGGTTTCGACTCCATCTTTATATCCGAAAAAGTCCATTGTGTTTTCGTGGGGCAGATCTTTTGTCACCGTGTCGTAAACAATTTCAGTATGGATATTGCAGAGTCCTTCTTTTACGGCTAAGTCCGTGTGGTGTCCTTTTCCCGTCTTGGCTAAGGAACCATACAGTATGACCTTGTATGCATCGCAGTCGCTGTGTTCGGAATAGAATTTCCTTGCAGCTTTGAGAGGACCCATTGTATGGGAACTCGATGGTCCTTTCCCTATTTTGTATATGTCTTTGATCGAATACATGAGGACCACCTCCCATCACCTGTCGCTTCAACTATATATTTTAGCATAAATTTTAGTTGAAATACATATAAATCGAGAAAAAGAATGAAAATGCCAAATTGCACAATAAAAACACGCCAAATTACACAATGAAAATGCGCCAAATTACACAATGCCATTGATGAATTTGGCAAAAATGCATAAAATGCCACGAAAAGATGATACGGATATGTGTTGCAAGAAAGATAAAACGGGATATAATAGAGGGAAAGACAAGAACACCCGAAAGGAGAAAAAGCTGATGTCGGAAAACATAGTGGAAACAAATGAAAGCAAGAGTGCTTCCAGACAGAAAACAATAGTCAGGACAAGTATACTGGGAATAGCAGCCAACATACTGCTCGCGGGATTCAAAGCTGCAGTTGGCCTCATCTCCAATTCAATATCTGTTACACTTGACGCGGTCAACAACTTAAGCGATGCGCTTTCCAGTGTAATAACTATAGCGGGAACAAAACTTGCAAACAAAAAACCGGATAAAAAACATCCTTTCGGACACGGAAGAATTGAATATCTCACTGCTACTTTGATTTCAATCATCGTGCTGTATGCAGGTATTACATCGCTTGTTGAGTCTATAAAGAAGATAATAACCCCGGTGCAGCCGGATTACTCCACCTGGTCTTTGATTATAATCGGAGTGGCGGTTGTAGTAAAAATCTTTCTGGGCTTGTATGTAAAGAAGACCGGTAAAGCAGTAAACTCTGATTCCCTCATAGCGAGCGGAACGGATGCTTTGATGGATGCAATAATCTCAACAACTACTCTTGTTGCCGCCCTCATATTCGTATTCTTCAAAGTAGGCTTGGAAGCGTATCTCGGTGCAGCTATCTCAATTTACATCATACGCAGCGGTTTTGTTATTTTAAAGAATACATTGTCTCAGATCTTAGGCGAGAGAGCAGACAAAGAACTGACAACAAAGATTAAGAAGAAAATAAACTCAATAGAAGGCGTCAACGGAACATATGACCTGGTTTTAAACAACTACGGACCTGAAAAAACACTCGGATCTGTTCACGTTGAAGTCAATGCAGACATGACGGTGCAGGAAATAGACCAGCTGCAGAAAGAGATTCAGTACGAAATCTATTCAGAGTTTGGTGTCATTATAACGGCAGTCGGAATCTATTGTGCAAGTGAAAGAGACGAAGTGAGCAGGGAAATGAAGAAATTTGTTTACCAGACCGCTTTGTCATATCCGAATGTAAAGGAAGTTCATGGGTTCTATTATAACAAGGAAAAGAAACACATACGTTTTGATGTAGTAATAGGATTTGAAAGTAAAGACAGAATTAAGGAACTTGGTGAAATAGCAGGAAAGGTTAAGGAAAAATACCCTGATTGTGAAGTGCTGCCGGTTCTCGATGATGATATTTCAGACTAGAGCATTTTATTCTAAAAAACACAGCAAAAACTAGCATATTTTGAAATAGGTTATTTTCAAGTATGCTGG
>JAILLB010000082.1 GCA_024693345.1 Clostridiales bacterium | reverse complement strand
TTGTTGACTACCCTAAGTCTTGAGACAAAGGCTACGTTGGTTTAATCATCACACCTGCGGACGTTTGTCCTAATCTGCAGCACTGTGGTTCGTCGTTAAAAGTCCTGATGGGTAGGGACGGTGCGTCGAACGAGTAAGTTTTACCAACATTGGGGAAGGGCACATTACGGTCTTGCGTGTACCGGCTTATAGCATTAAAACACGCCACTATATTAAAGAAGGAGGCAAGGCTCTCCTCCCACGACTGAAGTCACGGGTGTCCGAGCCTAAATGTCATGAAGAGAATTAAAACACTCAAAACACGTAATCTCTGCGCCAGCACAAAGAACGGCGGATGCGGTGAATGCCAGACATCATGCCAGTCAGCTTGCAAGACAAGCTGCGGTGTAGCTAATCAGAAGTGCGAAAAAGCCGGTAAATAATCTAGATTGATTAAAATAGAGAGGCGCGAAAAATTCGCGCCTTTTCTACTACAGAGAGCGAGGGTGTTTCATGCATCATCAATATAAACTGAACGGATATAACATAGTTCTTGACACATGCTCTGGAGCAGTCCATGTCGTAGACGACGTAGCATATGACGTGATTGAACTGTATCAGGACCACTCAAAAGAAAAGATTATCAAGACTCTTCTTGAAAAGTATTCCGGAAAAGAAGACGTGACCGAGTCAGATTTATCTGACTGTTATGACGACGTGACGGAGCTCAAAGAGGATGGTCAGCTGTTCACACCGGACAATTATGAGAATCTGGCAGGAGTGTTCAAGGAGAAGTCGGGAGACGTGGTAAAAGCACTTTGTCTGCACGTTGCTCACACCTGTAACCTCAATTGCTCATACTGTTTTGCAAGCCAGGGCAAATATCACGGGGACAGGGCACTCATGTCTTTTGAGACAGGAAAGAGAGCACTGGATTTCCTTATAGAAAACTCAGGTTCCAGAACCAATCTTGAAGTGGACTTTTTCGGTGGCGAACCTCTGATGAACTGGGATGTTGTCAAGAAGCTTGTTCAGTACGCAAGAAGCATTGAAAAACAGCATCACAAAAACTTCAGATTCACTCTTACGACAAACGGAGTTCTCATTGACGATGATGTTATAGACTTCTGCAACAAGGAAATGAGCAACGTCGTACTGAGTCTTGACGGAAGAAAAGAGATTCATGACAGATTCAGAGTGGACTATGCCGGAAATGGGAGCTATGACAGAATAGTGCCCAAGTTCCAGAAACTCGTCAAGGCAAGAGGCGGAAAGAATTACTACATGCGCGGAACTTTCACGCACGCCAATCCCGACTTTACAAATGACGTATTCCACATGGCTGATCTCGGATTTACCGAACTCAGCATGGAACCTGTCGTATGCAATCCAAAGGATCCTTCCGCACTGACCGAAGAAGATATACAGACCGTAATGGAACAATACGAAATTCTCGCAAAAGAGATGATCAAGAGGGACAAAGAGGGAAGAGGATTCACTTTCTACCACTATATGATTGACCTCGAGGGCGGACCATGTATATATAAAAGGATATCCGGATGCGGTTCCGGAACCGAATACATGGCAGTTACACCATGGGGAGATCTGTACCCGTGTCACCAGTTTGTAGGCGAACAGAAATACAAGCTCGGAGATATCTGGAACGGAGTCACAAACACTGAGTTGAGAGAAGATTTCAGAAAGTGCAACGCTTACGCAAGGGAAGACTGCAAAGACTGCTGGGCCAGACTTTACTGCTCGGGCGGATGTGCAGCCAACTCCTACCATGCAACGGGGTCCATACTAGGCATTTATGAGCCCGGATGCAGGCTGTTCAGAAAGAGAATAGAATGTGCCATCATGATAAAAGCCGCCGAAAGCAATGAGGATTGATATGAGCGTCAGAACACCAATATCCGATTTCATTGATGAATATGCAGAAAAAAATATGGTCCGTCTTCACATGCCGGGCCATAAAGGTGTCACTTTTTCGGGACCTGAAAGAGAAGATATAACGGAAATATACGGTGCTGATTCTTTGTATTCTGCCGGCGGGATAATAGACGAGAGCGAAAAGATATGCTCAAGACTATTCAACAGCAAAAAAACTCTGTATTCCACAGAAGGAAGCAGCCAGTGCATCAAAGCGATGGTCTACCTTCTCAAATATACAAGAAAACATTCAAGAACTCGCATACTGGCCACAAGAAATGTACACAAGTCTTTCCTATATGCTTGTGCACTCTGTGACTGCGAAGTCGACTGGATTTATTCAGAAGAAGGCAAGTCTTCTGTCTGCAGTTGTAAAGTCTGCTCTAACAGAGTTGACAGAATCCTTGAAACGGAAGAATATGACGGAGTATACATCACGTCTCCGGATTATCTAGGTAATCTTGCAGATGTAAAAGGAATAGCAGAAGTATGTCATAAACATGACGTTCCGCTTCTCGTTGACAACGCACACGGAGCATACCTGCATTTTCTTGATGAAAAAATGCACCCGCTTGATCTGGGTGCAGATATATGTTGTGATTCAGCACACAAGACACTTCCTGTTCTGACCGGCGGAGCATATCTTCATTTTTCAGACAAAGTAAGTGATGAAGTTGTAGACAGAGCAAAAGATGCAATGGAGATGTTTGGTTCGACTAGCCCTTCTTATCTTGTTTTGAAATCTCTTGATTTGTGCAACAGGTATCTTGATGAGAAAATGCACATAAAGCTTAAAAAAATGACGGATATGACAAAAGCAACAAAGCACATCATTTCAGATAACGGATGGAATGTATGCGAAAGTGAACCTCTGAAAATATCCATCAGATCACCTAAGAGCAAAACAGGATATGAGATTGCTCAGATGATGAGACAACACGGAGTTGAATGTGAATTCTGCGACAAAGATTTTGTCACATGTATGTTTTCTACTTCCAATTCAGAAGATGACGTGCGAAAATTCATACAGTCGCTCGGAGAAAACTTTGAAAAGGAAATACGGACTCTTCCTAATGTATCCAAATGCGAAAAACGCATCAGCATAAGAGAAGCAGTGTTTTCTGGTAATGAGATAGTTGATGTTGAAAACGCAGTTGGAAGAATATGTTCTGATGTAAAAGTGTCATGCCCGCCTGCAGTTCCGATAGTGATGCCTGGAGAAGTTATTGACGAATATGTAATTTCTTTGCTTAAGTATTATGGGATTACGGAAATAGATGTTGTGAAATAGAAAAGAACTTGGGTCGCAATGCGGCCCATTTTTGTTATCAAGTCGATTGCGCTTGGTGAATAAATTTTTATAATACATGCGGTTTCCTGTAAAACAACTTGTGCTAATGATTGATAAATGATATTATAATCTGCGGAAAGTATAAAATATTAATAGTTTCCGCAAAGTATAAAGGAGAAATCATATGCTGATAGGACGAAAAAAAGAGATTGAAATTCTCAACGAGAGTTATAAGTCAGAATACACTTCATTTGTGGCAGTATATGGAAGAAGAGGTATTGGCAAAACATTTTTAGTCAGAAGTTTATTGGATGAAAAAATAACATTTCAACATGAGGGAATATTCCAGGGAAATTTCAAGGAACAACTTTTTGCTTTTGCTTCTTCACTTAAGAAAGCAGGAATGAATGATTTTTCAATGCCCAATAATTGGTCCGAAGCATTTGTGCTTCTTAAGGATTTGATTAAAAATAGTAATTCAAAAAAGAAGGTTATTTTTTTGGATGAAGTGGCGTGGATGGATACGCCTAGATCTGACTTTATTATGGCTCTTGAATACTTCTACAATAGTTGGGCAGAAGCAAGAAAAGACGTAATGCTAATTATCTGCTCATCCGTAACTTCTTGGATTGTAAAAAAAGTATTGCGTAATAGGGGGGGCTTGTACAATAGACTGACTAATCAAATCTATTTGAAACCTTTTACTTTGAATGAATGTGAAAAGTATTGTGAATACGAAAAACTTGCATTAAATAAAAAGCAGATTATCCAAGCATACATGGTTATTGGTGGTGTTTCATATTATTGGAATTATTATAAGAAGGGATTATCAATACCGCAATTTATCGATGAATGCTTTTTTGTCGAAAATGCACCTTTGTCAAATGAGTTTGATTACCTATTTTCGTCGCTTTTCCGTTATCCCAAAGATTACATAGAAATAGTTGAAACGTTGTCAAACAAAAAGATTGGTTTGACGAGACAAGAAATATTAAAGGAAATGAATGTTATTGATAATGGTGCGTTCTCAGATAAGCTTGAAGACTTAATCAATTGTGGATTAATTAGAAGATATTTACCATACGGGAAAAAACTCAGAGATACAATTTATCAATTAATCGACCCGTTAACAATATTCCATCTTCATTTTGGCAATAATAAAAATGTTGATAATAGTTTTTGGTCGAATCAAGTTAATATTCCAACGATAAATGCATGGGAAGAACTGGCTTTTGAGAGAGTTTGTATTCTTCATTCGAACTGTATTAAAAGATCACTTGGAATATCAGGAGTATATACATCCATTTATCCATGGTCATGTCAGAGAGATATAGATAACGGAATATATGGATCTCAAATAGATATGGTAATAGAACGTAAGGATGATATCATTAATTTGGTGGAAATAAAATTCAATTCTTCGCCATATGCAATATCTCAGAAATACATGAACGATATTTACAGAAAAAAAGAAGATTTTGTTAATTGTACAAATACAAAATCAGCAATACACATAACATTTGTTACTCTGAATGGTTTGGAAGAGAATTCATACTACAAAGAGATACAATCAGATATTTCTTCTGACGAATTGTTTGCAGAATAAATGCAAAATGGATACAATAATGCCGAGACCAAATCGATCTCGGCATCTTGATTTTTATTTTTCTTCTTTTGTGAGCAGATCCTTAAGAATCTCATACTCTTCATCGCTCAGTGTAACACCTTTGCCCGGTTTCTCATGAGCTGCATCCCAAACACGAATGTCATATTTGGGCTCTTTGCCGTTCCAGCTTACAAGATTGAGTTCCTTCTTGTAACCTGAAGCTGTCTCTGAAAGAACACCAATGTTCTTTGTGATGTCAAATTTGAATGGCATGTTTTTTCCTCCAAGTTATTAATGTAAAATTACTCTTTCCGTGCATATTATATAGACAAAATGCATAAAGGTCAATACAAATAATGCAACTTCTATATTTTAAAAATATACACGGAGGAAATAAACATTGACTTTTTTCTCTGCATAAATTATTATTTGATATATAACATACAAGTTTAGTGGGGATTATTTAATGACATATACCAATATAACCACAGATAAGGAGAGAGCATTTTTCGGGATATCCAATGCCTTGGTGACCGGATGCCGAATTGACGGACCTGAAGACGGCGAGTCTGCTTTTAAAGAGACGCATGATCTTACAATAGACAATTGCTATTTTGGTCTCAGATACCCGGTTTGGCATTCAAAAAACACTACCATATCCCACTCTGAAATGACAGAAAAATGCAGAGCCGCACTGTGGTATGATGAAGATATAAAGATTACTGACAGCGTTCTTCACGGACCCAAAGTATTCCGTGACTGCAAAAACGTAGTAATAGAGAACTGCGATATAGTGTCGGACGAATTTGCATGGAGATGCAATAACATCACCGTTATAAATTCTTCAATAGAATCTGTGTATCCGTTTCTGATGTCTGAAAACGTCAAACTCGTAAATTGTAAAATCAAGGCAAAATATATGTGCCAGTACACAAAGAACTGCACACTGGAAAACTGCGAGATTGAAACAAAAGATGCTTTCTGGGAATGCACAAATGCTAAGATGACCAACTGCATTATCAACAGCGAATATGTTGCATGGCATTCATATAATTCGGTGTTTACAAACTGCTCATTTACAGGAACTCAGCCGTTCTGTTACTGCGACAACCTTGTCATGAGAAACTGCAGCATGACGGGATGCGACTTTTCTTTTGAGAGGAGCACGGTTGATGTCGAAGTTACAGGGAAGATTGACAGTATCAGAGGACCAATAAAAGGAAGAATAAAAGCAGATGAGATCGGTGAAATACTTCCTTCTTCCGACGGAGAAAGCGAACTCGAAGCAGAGATAATTGTAAAATAGGATATATAACGAGACTGCCCGGACAAAATCCGGGCAATTGTTGTTTTCAGCATGTGGCTATAATATTCTTGAACCCCGGAATTCTGAAATCAGTATTCTGGTGTTTTTTGAACTTGAACACCACGACGCTTTTGCATTTGTTGCATTTGCATCCTATGTGTCCTTCAGTATCGCTGTAAACATAACATATCTTGTATCCGCAATGAGGGCATAGAAGGTTTCTTCTGGAAATCTCCAGGGAAGTGTAATATGCGCTCATCATTTTTTCTCTCAGAGAAGAAGATATTTCTCTTTCCGTATATTTCATGATCTCTCCCAATTCTCAGACAATAACAGGTATGAGTCTGCCTATTTCTCTGTCTCCGTAGCTCACTTTTCCCAGATCTTTTAGTCTGTTGATGTACGCAGATTTTGACACTTTCAATAGATCAGAAGCAGATTTTGTGTTCCTGTAGTCATATCCCTTCAGAGTACAATTGTCGTAAATTGTCAGGGGCAGTTTCAGATTTGCACATTCTGCTGAATATTCCATCAGGTACTTTGGCATCAACAGACAGGACGCTATTTTATCCGCCAGTCTTTCGCACGCCGAATAATCTTCCGGAAAATTCACATTCCTTTTGTATATAGAGTGGTTGATTATGTAGTGAGCACACTCATGGGCAATGGTGAACCTGATTCTGCCTGTGCTTCCGAGCTCATAATCCACATCTACGCAGTTGTCCCGGATCAATCCGCAGACGGATTTGTCCGGTGACAGGATTTTGTATTCAAGGTCCAAGTGAAGGTATTCAATTGCAAATCCGGATATGTCTATGGGCCTTTTCTCCCCATACCTATTTTTCAGAAAACTCCTCAGTATTTCTTCAGCTATTGCTTCACACTCGTCTGTCAGCAGCTTGTTTCTTTTAATTCCATAAACCACCTGTCATCCTCCCTGAAGATATAGCTGTCCTTGCCGCCAACAGATATTGTGTATCTCATTCCGCAGCCTCCTACTCTTTTGGATGCAGCCATTCTTGCATCGAGTATTCTGTCTATTTTATACTGATGTCCGTCAGTCCAGATGAAGCTTCTAGGAAGAACAACCCCTTCGGGACTGAACGATGCATTGACTCTTACGTATATTTTTTGTGACATAAATATTAACTCCTTTTCTAAACATGCTGGTTTCCGCCTGCCGGAAGAGCTGAAAAAGCCATGCCTTCGGGCATATATCCCATGTTCATGAAAGATGCGGGATGTATTATTCTTTCGCCGAATCTGTTTTTCAAAACTTCCATGGCCGAATCCAGTTTTTCGTTTTTTATTTCATTCTGCACATCATCAAATAAACCTATCTGGAATGGCTCATCTTCGGATATGAGCCGTATGACCCTTACCGTAATTGTTCTGACGGGTTTTTCCCATTTGTATTTTGAGATGAACAGTTTTGTTGCCTCATCGGCAATTGTTTTCGGAACGGATGTCGGATAAGGAAGAGAAGTCTGCCACTCTTTCCAGTTGAGATCATTGTCTCTCACAAAGAGCGAAATACCCTTTGCAGATTTTTTGAGACTTCTCAACCTTGATCCAAAATCTTCACACAACTTTGAAATTGCAACCGCAGCATCCCGGTTGTTTTTTATGTCTTCCCTGAACGTCAGTCCGCATCCTATGCTCTTAACGGGATAAACATAGTCCGACCTTGTCACTTCCGACGTATCCAGTCCGTTTGCATACATTTTGAGCCTTGTTCCCACAATTCCCATTTTTCTTTTCAATACTTCGTCAGGACATTTGGCAAGCTGTCCTATGGTGTCTATTCCGAGACACTTCAAAGTATTTGACGTTCTCCTTCCGACTCCAAGAAGGGAATCTGCGGGGAGGTTCCATATCTTTTCTTTGAATGAGTCTGACGGAATTACGGTAACTGCATCGGGCTTTTTCATATCCGAACCGAGTTTGGCAAAAATCTTGTTAAAAGAAACTCCGACAGATATTGTGAGCCCCAGCTCATATTTGATTCTTTCCCTTAAAATATCCGCAATTGTCTTTCCGTCTCCGTCAGTATCCCTGCAGCTTGTGACATCAAGCCAGCACTCATCTATTCCGAACGGCTCTATTTTGTCTGTGTATTCGCTGTATATATTCCTTGCCATTTTTGAGTATTTCATATACAGCTCATAATGCGGGTCTGCAATGACAATGTCAGGGCATTTCATTTTTGCCTGCCAAACAGTGTCTCCGGTCTTTACTCCGTATGCTTTGGCGATATAGTTTTTGGCAAGTACAATTCCATGTCTGTCTTCAACACTTCCGCATACTGCGACAGGCTTTTCTTTCAGTGAAGGATTTCTTGTACATTCCACACTTGCAAAGAAGTTGTTCATGTCACAATGAAGAATTGTTCTGAGCATATTAATCACCGACCTTTTTTCTCTTGACAAAACAGGAAACATGTTGTAAGATAAATACGAAATTCAATTGCGTATTTTCTGTGCGATTATGATTATACGCAATTTAAATTCCTTTGTCAACAGGAAAACAAGAAAATTAATTTCGTGATTCGGGGGATTATATGAAATTCGGTGAAAAGGTAAGAATAGAAAGAACGAATAAAAAAATGACACAGAAGGAACTCGGAGAACAGCTCGGTGTCACTACAAGGACTATAACGGGATATGAGAAAGAAGGACTGTATCCCAGAAAAAGAGAAATATATTACAGACTGGCCGAAATCTTCGGAACAGACAAGATGTATTTTATAGGGGAGGAAGAGGACTTCATATCCGATGCTTCTGAAAAATACGGAAGCAGGGGAAGAGTTCAGGCTGAAAATCTCGTCAGACAAATCTCAGGACTTTTTGCCGGCGGCTCACTTGACGAAGAGGACAAAGACGCAGTCATGAGATCCATCATGGATGCATACTGGGAATCCAAGAATGAAAATTCCGAAAAATATTCTCGCAAGGACAAGGATGGGGATAACAAGTGACAAACGCTCTTCTGATAGCTAAGACAGCAGAAGATTTTGCCAGAAAATACGGAACGAGAAACCCTTTCAAGATTGCACAGCAAAAAGGTGTTCATGTAAAGTACAGGGATGACTATAAGAAACTCAAGGGAATGTATCTTGTAGTTCTGAACAACAGATTCATTTATATAAACTCCACGCTTGACGAGAGCAAACAGAAGATAGTGTGCGCTCACGAGCTCGGACATGATACATTGCACAGATCAGAGGCGGAGAAAGCTTTCATACAGGAATTTGAACTGTACGATATGAACACGAGAAGGGAATATGAGGCAAATGTCTTTGCTGCATCTCTTCTTCTTTCTGACGCAAAAACTCTGGAATACATTTACAAGGGCTATGATACTGAGAGAATAGCCAAGATAACAAATACGGATATAAACCTGGTGGCACTGAAAGCAGATATTCTGATTCACAAGGGATACAAGCTCAACGAACAGGGATATGACTCGAAATTCTTAAAGTAAAAGCAAAACCTCCCGAAAATCGGGAGGCCATGCTATATTTTGAGGAGAATATGAATTTCTGTTTTCCATGATGATGGTTCTTCATCACTTCTAAGTACATTGTAAACAGTATTTGTGAACATATGGTGAATAAGAAAAAAAGAATTTGTTAATAATGTTTTGAAAAGAAAACGTAAGTTTTACCAGCGGCGCACTCTCGTGAATTCATTCATGAGTTAGCCGCATTTCTATAGTATTTCTACATTTTTGTGGAAAGAATAGCGAAAACGCTATATAATACGATGTGTGAACAACAAAGTATTCCATATGGTTTGGTGCAAATATAATTGTGCATAAATCATGTGGATATTTTCTAATATCTAAAAATGAGGAGGTGGAATTTGTGAAGATAATGTCAACATACAGTGTAAAAATCAAAGAATACAATCACATCTTCAAAGAGACCATCTCCATCTATCGTAAAGTTGTAGATTACTTCATAAACGTTTGCTGTAATGAGTGGGACGATGTTTCCAAATTGGAAAGCAACCATGGAAAGATGAACTATGTGGAACACATATGTCACATGACCAAAGACAATCCCGATGTAAAGTACCACTCATTTGACAAACAGTTCTATAAGTTTCCCAGTTACCTCAGGCGAGGAGCAATAGTCGAAGCCATAGGAAAAGTGTCCTCATACAAGAGCAATCTTTCAAGATGGGAATCTGCAGAGCCAAAGACACGTGGCAAAAAACCATCATATCCTAAGGCAGGATATGTATACCCCTGC
>JAILLB010000081.1 GCA_024693345.1 Clostridiales bacterium | reverse complement strand
GTTTTCTGAAGTGTCTGATAAGTCTCTTTCGGCAGTCTTTCACGCATGACTGCATTTGAAAATACCATAGATCCAAACAAATCTGATGTGTTACTCATAATGGTTCCTCCGTGTAATTTTTTGTGTTTTCAAAAAAACACCTCGTTATCTTCTCACAATATTTAAATAAAGTCAATATATTTTTTTCAATTGTAACAAAGATTTAACCGGAGTAATTTGTATGACATATACACCATCCTTTGTTCCGTATGCCAGATTGACCCAAATTTGTTATTGTAATTGACCCAGATTTAGGATACAAACTGACCCAAATTCAGAATTTAAACTGACCCATATTTATGAAATTAGGGAACAAATCTCTATGAAATAATACAAAATGTTCCCTAAAAGCGCTTGACATTTAGGGAACAAATCTATATAATATTGGCATAAATGTTCCCTAAAGAGGTTGAATATGAATACATTTGAGCAAATACAGGATATATTGAGAACAAGAGCGGAGCTCCGTGCAAAGCTTGCTCTTATACCGTATGACGGAACGATAGAGATAAAGAGTATAAGCGAAAAGAAATATATTTACGTCCGGAAAAGAGTTGCAGGAAGAGTATCTTCAAAATATGTAGGGCCATTCAGTGATGAGCTATACAATCTGTTGCTGAGAAATTCAAAAGAAGCAAAAGAACTCCGAAAGAGAATACGAATTGCTGAAAAAGAACTTGCTTTACTAGGGTATAACGAAGAGAATCTCTCACCGGAAGTGGTGCTTAATCTTGAACTGGCAAGAGCAAATATGAAGGCAATAATATATGCACAGGCAGTACTTGAGGGAATTTCAACTACATTTTCTAACGCAGAGTCTATTTTAGACAATGGGATAGTAAACAACATGATGGTAGATGATGTTCAGAAAATACTCAATCTAAAACATGCATGGGAATTCATACTGGATAAGGATGTTATTACATCTCCATCGAATTACTACCTGTCTTCATATATAGCAAAACTGGTAAACGAAGGGTTTTATCAGGAAGGTGGAAAAATAAGGGGAGTTCCGGATACAATCGGCGGAACAACATATATCCCGCCTATGCCTGTAGAGTATGAAGTAAAAGATGACATAGACTCAATTCTGTCTTCAGGAAAGGAAAAGATAGATATCGCCATTGAACTGATTTTATATATAACGAAGACGCAGGTATACAATGACGGAAACAAGAGAACTGCTGTTATACTGGGTAATCACTATATGATAGCCAATGCCCTTGGGTTGATAGTAATACCATTTGATAAAGTAGCCGAGTTCAAAGAAAAACTTGTCCTTTACTACGAAGACAAGGATTTGGAATCTGTTAAAGATTTCTTAAAAGATTGCTGGGTGAAACTTTGAATTTTCGTCTATAACCCCTCTATAACCCCTTGACAAAATTCAAAAAGGGGTTATAATGGGGTTATAGATTTCGGAGGTGATAATTCATGGAAAACAAAGAACTGTTAGAAGAATTGAATGCTCTTGAAAAAGAACTGGCTGATCTTCCTGTCGGGTATATTTCCAGAAAGACCATTTACGGGAAAAAAAAGTGCTACCATCAGTGGATGGAGGACGGAAAAAAGAAAAGCAAATATGTAGATGACGCAACTGCAGAATCATTGCAAAATGATTTTTCCAGAAGGAGGGAATTACAGGACAGGATTAAACAGATTAAAGCTGTAATTCAGACCTCCAAAAAAGAAGAAATCAAATGGCAAAAAAAGTACAACACGATAGTATCCACCGGAATAGAATTAAAGGACAATTTAAAAGATATCTCCAAATTCAAATATAGGGAATTGCTGCCTCGCATTGAAGAATATTTGTACGGAGAGATTGTCCCAAGAGTGTTCATCTTATATGGTTTGAGAAGAACCGGAAAAACAACTATGATGAAACAAGTAATAGCAAAAATGAGTGATAATGACTTTGATAAAACAGCATACATTCAAGTGCGTACCGGTGATGAATTGTCTCTGCTTTATGATGATATGGATGCCCTTCGGTCAGAAGGATACAAATACATATTTATTGATGAAGTTACTTTGCTTGAAGACTTCATTGAAGGCGCAGCGTTGTTTGCTGATATATATGCTGCAAGCGGTATCAAGGTAGTCCTGTCAGGCACAGATTCTCTGGGTTTTGTGTTTTCAAGAAGCAACCAGTTGTATGATCGTTGTATAATGCTTCATACGACATATATCCCGTATAAAGAGTTTGAAAATGTTTTGGGAAAGAAAGGGATTGATGAATACATCCGTTATGGAGGAACAATGAGTCTTGGAGGTGTCTACTATAACACCGAAAGGCCATTTGAAAACAAAGCGAGTTCAGACCAATACATAGATGGTGCAATTGCAAATAATATTCAGCACTCTCTTCAGTACTACCAGGACGGCAGACATTTCAGAGCATTGGAAGAGTTATATGAGAAAAATGAATTAACAGGCGCTATTAACAGAATCATAGAGGACATGAATCACAAGTTTACAATTGAAGTTTTGACGCGAGATTTTGTTTCTCATGATCTGGGAGTTTCAAAAAGAAATCTGCGCTTTGACAAAGATCATCCAAGTGATATTCTCAATAAAGTTGATAAAGAGCAGGTGACTGCGAAACTGATGGAGTTGCTTGAAATAAAAAACAAAAAAGACCAGAAAGTGAATATTACCCAAACTCATTGCGAGGAAATCAAAGAGTATCTGGAACTGCTGGATTTGATAGTTGATGTTGACATCAGACTTATGCCACCTGCAAGTGAAAGAATAAAAAGGACAATTTTTACTCAACCGGGCATGAGGTATTCGCAGGCAACAGGATTAATTCAGAGTTTGATGGAAGATACTACATTCGACACTCTTCCATATTCGGAAAAAACAAGAGTAGTCAACAGGATTCTGGATGAAATAAGAGGAAGAATGATGGAAGACATAGTGCTTCTGGAAACCAAACTGGCTTATCCTCGTAAGAGAGTGTTTAAACTTGAGTTTGCTGTGGGAGAATTTGACATGGTTGTTGCCGATTCTGAAACTATGGAATCAGAAATATTTGAAATCAAGTACAGCAAAGAGGCATTAAAAGAACAGGCAAAAAATCTCTTGGATGAAAACAAGTGCAATGTCACTGAGTACAGTTTTGGGAAAATAGTGAGAAAAACTGTTATCTACAGAGGTGAAACTACTGAAATTGATGGTATCCTGTACCAAAATGTGGAAGAATACTTAAAACAATTGTGATACAAAAACAACCCTGAAAACGGATTACTCCATCTTCAGGGTTTCTTAATGTTCAGAGACTATTATCTCTTATTATTGGTGTTTCTCGGTGTTCTTGTAGTTGTTGTGTACAGGTAGATGTCATTTGCTTTTGTGATCTGGAATGAACCATCTACAACATAGTTGTTGGCAACTGTCTGTCTTACGGCAGTTGTTATCTTTTTCTTTGCAGCCTTAATTGAAATTACGACTGTTATAATGCCGCCGACAATTGCAGCTATTATTATGACAACAATGTTTTGCGAAAATGCTTCAGATATTGATGAATATGAATCTGTAGTAGCAAAAGCTGAAATCGTGGTAATGCATACCAGAAGAAGGGCAACTATGATTATGGATAAAACTTTTTTCTTATTCATGATTTATCCCTCCTTTACGCAAGATATGCAACAAGCGTTGCAACAAGTCCTGTTACGGCAGCACCAGCTAGGAATGTTAAAAATCCCATGATGGCTGCCTTTGCTTTGCTGTACGGCAGGTTTCCTGCAAACTTACCTGTCTGTCCGTTGACTGCAAATGTATACTTTTTGCCTTTATACATTGTGTTCATAAGGAAAACAGGGAAGACTGCATAGCGGATTTTACCGTTTGACACATTGATCTGAGATTTTTCAATCGAAACACTTGAATATTCCGTTATAGAATTCTTGATAAGGTTATCATTGGTGTTTTTCATTCTGTTGTTGGCAACAGGCTTTCCTTCTTCTGCAGTTACGTCATACTTATCTGCAAAATATCCGGACAGATAAGCTCTGTCGAAGTCTTTGGTTTCCTTCATATCGAAAGGTTCAATTGCTTCAGTGAACTCATTTTCAATCTTGTTCAATCCGTCAACAGGCAGGTCCTTGTATGCCGCAATACCCGTTCTTGTAAGTCTGTAGTGCTTAGTCTCCGTAACGTAGTAGTTTGTAGTAGTGTACTTTCTGACCTTTTCAGCTTTCAGTACA
>JAILLB010000058.1 GCA_024693345.1 Clostridiales bacterium | reverse complement strand
CAGGAACTGAAGAAAAGAGAGCCGTAATAGACACGCTTGGTGAAATACTGAAGTACAGTCTAAGTATAAGCGTTGGCAAAAACGGACTTCCGCTTCTTGACAAAGCAGACTGGAATGACACTTTGAGACTGAATCCAGACTGGATCAATGGTCCCGAAAAGGAAAAGAGATATTCTGAGCAGCTTAAAAAATCCGGAAAAGAATATGGAACTCATTACGAATCCGATGACGCCGAAAGCGTGATGAACGCATTCTTAGTCAAACTCGCAATTGATGATCTGGCGGTTCTGTATAAAATGAGGAAAATAGGAGAACTGTCCGGAGCATATTCAAGAATGTCTGATACCTATGCAGACTTAATAAGGCTCACATCGTGGAAAGAAGATTTCTACGCAAGAGCACTTATAAACGCAAGCGACAAGTATAAATACCTGGGCGGAAAAGGCGACGGACTGTCGGCTGATCCAAACATAGACGGAACATACTGGCTCAACTCTTTCTCCTGGTCAGTCCTTAGCGGAGTAGCAAATGAATACCAGATTTCGAGAATGGTTGATTCCATTGAGAAATATCTCAAGACAGAATCGGGAATCAAATTGTGTTCGCCGAGTGAACTCGGAAGAATAAAGGGTGAAGCCACAAGCTCTCCGTATTTCCCGGGCGACCGTGAAAACGGAGGTGTATTCAAACACGCCGAGATGATGGGAACTGCCGCCATGATAAAAGCAGCTAAATCAGTCAAGGACAAAAAACTGTCGCAAAGGCTCATGGCTTTAGCCGACTTTGCTTTCGATACGGTACTTCCCTACAAGACCCTGAATCACCCGTACAAGACAAAAGGCAATCCGAGATTCTGTACTCAGTATATAAACGCACAGACAGGCGAAAACATAGGACCGATGCTGTCGGGCACTGCGAGCTGGCTGATGCTGAGCATTATTGAACAGATAGGGTTCAATCCGATTGGAAACAGAATTGAATTCAATCCCATTCTAAAAAACGATCAGAAAGAACTGAACTACTGCATCGACCTTGACGGAACAAAATACTCTGTCAGAGTAAAATCCGGAAAAGGCGAAAAGAGAGTCACGTCAAATGCTGTGTTTACCTGCGACGGAGCCCCATTCAACGGTACACTGGATAAACTCAAAGATAAGAAGAATCACAAGATTTTAATAGCTCTGTAGAGCAACAAAAAACCAGGCCGAGGCCTGGTCTTTCTATATCTGTTTGCAATTATATTATTCTGTAACGGGTTCTGTTTCTTCGGAACCGCTGATGAGCTGTTTCAGTTTTTCGGAGAGATCGCTGATTTCCTGAGACAAATCTTTGACTTCGCTCTTCTTTGCGAAGTTGTATGTAAGTCTGCTGACTATATTCTTAACTATTCTGTCGACCTGGTCATATGTGACGTTGACACTTGACTTGACTGCAGCTTCAATGGCTGTGCGGACATCTTCAGCAGACACTTCCTTCACAGCATCTTTTGTTGCCTCTTCGAGAGCTTTTTCCACAACCGCAGAAACATCTGCTGCGAGCTTGTCTTCATCGATATCCACTTCTACCTGAGTTGTGGATGTGCCGACATTTTCCTTTACGGTCTTTGACACAACATCGGTTATGGTCTTTGTAAGTTCTTCAGGAGTTGATGCGCCGGTGTTTTTCAACCTGTCAATCTCTTCCTGGTTTTTGTCAATCATGGTGCTTATTTCGCCATTAAGGCCCTGTCTTGACGATGCATCCTGGTTTTTAAACGAGGACAAAACGGCAAGGGTAACGAGCATAATGATGGCTGCTGTCAGCATCACTATGCAAACAATAAGTACTACCTGTCTCTTTTTTTCCATGGTCTCCTCCGATTAACTGCAAACTTCTATATATATTTTACTTCTTTGGAACGAAAATTGCAAAGTCAAATTCAAGAGCTTCTGTATCTTCTGCTGTAAAGACTGAGCTGTCTGTCTTTGAAATGTTGAATGCTCTGTATGTAAAGCTTCCCCACCAAGCGCTGTCTACGAGTGTAACTTTCTTTGTTGTGTTGCCAGGACGAGCGGAATCTGATGTCGGTGTTGTGAGGTTTACCCAGCCTTCAGGTCTGTACTGAAGACCGCTGAGAATAACGATGACAGAACCTTCCGGAATTTCATCCTTTGTGAACATCTTGTCTGTGCAAGCGAACTTAGTGTAGATTGAAGCAGATTCAAGCGGGTTGTCTGCGCTTATAATCTTTGTAATCTGGCTTGCATCTTTTCTGTTTGACTGCCAGTAGCCCTGGTTTACAAATGACAGAGTTAGTGTGTCATACTGGCTCGGATCATATCCTGCTTCCTGGAGAGCCTTCTGGGCAGCTGTGAGCTTGATTACAACTGAATTGGTTATAACCATTGTGCAGCCTGAATCAAATTCGATTGTTCCTTTGTAGTTCTTGATCTTACCTGTTACTTTTACTGTGTCGCCTACTTTAACTTTATCTGCGCCTTCGCCTTTAGCTCTGTAGGCGTCGATTGGTCTGGCCTCTTCGCCTTTGACTGCGATTGTAAATGTTACGTTCTTGTACTGTTCGCTGTATGCTGTGCCGACTTTTGTGACAACGCCTTCGAGTGTGAATTCACCTTCGAGTGCTTCTCCGTCTTTAAGTGCATAAGCTGCGGACAGGATTGAACTCGGGTCTGTAGGATCAACGACAACAGCTGTGGTTGTTTCTTCTTCTGTTGTTGTCTGCTCTTCTGTTGTTGTAACTTCAGTTGTTACTTCTGTTGTAGTCTGCTCAGCTGTCGTTGTCTCTTCAACAGTAGTTGTTACTTCTGTTTCCTTGACTGTTGTCTCTTCTTTTGTTGTTGTCTGTTCAGTTGCTTTTGCAGTTGTCTCAACTGTTGTAGCTTCTGTTGTTTCAACTTTGTCTGTAGCTGTAGTTGTTGTACCGCTGCCTGAGTTACAGGCAACCAGTGCAACTACCATGATTGCAACCAGAATAAATGCCAATGCCTTTTTCATTTTTCTAAGCCCTTATTTCTAACTAGATTTTTTTCGAACTCAATCGCCGCTGTAGGGCCAATATACATCGTCCCCGCTTACCAGCGTCGTGAATTCTATATATAGCAGCCTGTCATACTGAAAGTTAAACCAGGCTGAAATATCTTCGTAAAACAGCACTTCTTCAGAATAGTCATCAATCACTTCGTATTTGTCAAAACCATTCTTTTTCATGAAGTTTATGAGCTCTTTTTTGCTCTTGTTTATAACCGTCTCTCCGAACACTTTCAGATCCGGAGAATAGCACTCGAGCATCGATGCCCTGAGTTTTTTTCCTCTCTCAAACCAAACAGACATCATATGCTTGTTGTACATGAACATCTGATCATATATCTCGTCGTCTTCATCTATGACAATCTTGTCAGGCATTCCCAGAATCGTTATTATTTTTTCCGGTTCCATGCCGAGCCTGATTCCATATGCTCCGACACCAAATTCAATATTCAATCTCTCACCTTACTATCTCTGGCCAGTTAATGTCAATTTCGGTATCTTTTTCCGTACATACAGCGAATGTGTAGTCCTGGTACATTCCATCGACAAATACCGCTTTGACTTTTTTGTTGTCGAGAAATACTGCGTCGTCATCAATAGCAATTCTGTGATTCAGACGCGAAAGACCATCTCCGTTCATTTTACAATAACTTTCCCTATAAGTCCAGTATTTATAGAATAAATGTAGTTTTTCACTGCTTTTGGATATCTTTTCGCACTCTTTTTCAGACAAAAATCTCTTTGCGAGCTTGTCCGGGTCTTTTCCTTTGACTTCTTTTTGGATATCGCAGCCTACATTGCAGTCGGAAACTGCGACCATTACATAATCTCCGCTGTGAGATATGCTTATATATACTTTTCCGTCTTTAACGAGAGGTTTTCCGTATTCGCCTAGGTACAGCCTGAAATCTTTTCCGTAAACAGTCTTGAATGCATTTCTGAGCAAAAGATGAGAAGTAAGAATCTCGCTCTTTCTTCTCTTGCTGAGTGCAACTCTGAATTCTTCCGCTTTAAAGGGATAAATATTTCTAACATCTTTCTGTGAATCTTCGCATGGTACGAGTTTGGAAAAAAACACATGAACAGCCATGACATACCTCCCTAATCATATTTTCTATATATATTTTAACAATGAAGAAAAAATATGTCAATTTACAGACGCAAATGTCACGATAGTAATAGACAAAAATGAAAACAAATGATAAAATATGTGTCATAAAGAGGTATTAATCATGATTAAACTAGCAATCGTAGATTTAGACGGAACACTGGCATATACAATACCGGGAATGCTGAAGTCAATCAACGCGGTCAGAAGAAGCGTAGGCTGCGATGAAATTGACGAATCCAGACTGTTCGGAAGTATTAACAATGCCACACCTGGGTTTGTTAAACCGCTCATTGAAGACACTCCTTTAAAAGACAATCTTGAAGAAGCAATGAACAGGTATTTTAAGACTTACAACACATGCTGCATTGAAGGATCGATTCCTTATGAAGGAATAAAGGAAGCAATGCAGACTCTTCGTGATATGGGCATAAGTGTCGTCGTCTTTTCAAACAAAGACAATGACAGAGTAAACAAGATAACAGACACTCATTTCCCGGGCATATTCAACGAGAGCATCGGAACTGGAATATATCCCGGTAAACCGGATCCGACAGGCCCACTTGCAATCGCAAGAAAATACGGCGCACAGGCATATGAGACTGTGTTTATAGGGGACTCGGAAATGGATGTAATAACAGCCAAGAATTCCGGTATGATAAGACTCAACGTAACATGGGGCTACAGGGACAGAGAAACCCTTCTTCAGGCTGGTGCCCAGTATCTTGCAGACAAGCCTGAAGACATAATTAGAATTGTAAACGAAATTAACAATACACAGCACAAGGGAGATATTTGAAATGAAATTGCCATTCAAAATTGATTTAAAAGACAAAGTAGCAGTAATTACCGGAGCAGGCGGTGTTCTCTGTTCAGGATTTGCTGAAGTAATCGCTGAATGCGGTGCAAAAGTTGCAGTGTGCGACCTCAGAGTCGATGCAGCTGCAGTCGTTGCTGACAGAATAAACGCAGCAGGCGGCTGTGCAATTCCGGTTGAAATGAACGTTCTCGACAGAGAAAGTGTACAGAAGGCACGAGATCTTATCGCTGAAAAACTCGGAACGTGCGACATTCTTTTAAATGGTGCAGGCGGAAACAACCCGAGAGGAACAACAACAAAAGAATATCTTGATCCTGAAGACATAGACGGAAAAGAAGATCTCGTCACATTCTTCGACCTCGATCCCAAGAGCATTGAATTCGTATTCAATCTCAACTTCCTCGGAACCTTGATTCCCACCCAGGTATTTGCAAAAGACATGGCAAAAAAGAAAGACACAGTCATATTGAATGTGTCCAGCATGAACGCTTTCCGTCCTCTTACAAAAATACCGGCATATTCCGGAGCAAAGGCAGCTGTATCCAACTTCACACAGTGGCTTGCAGTTCACTTCTCCAAAGTAGGCATAAGAGTAAACGCAATAGCTCCCGGATTCTTTGTTACAAACCAGAACAAGAACATGCTTATAAACCCGGATGGTTCTCTCACACCGAGAAGCCAGAAAAT
>JAILLB010000011.1 GCA_024693345.1 Clostridiales bacterium | reverse complement strand
TGCGGTTTCAGCTGCACTTCAGTACGGATATATGCAGATTCCGGACGGAATCCTGATAGAACAGAGTGAAATAAACAAATTCCCGCCCGAAAAAGTAACAATTATCTCAACAGGCAGCCAGGGCGAACCAATGTCAGCTCTCCACAGGATGACATTCGACCCGAAAAACAAAGTTGATCTCGGTTCTTCAGATCTCGTCATCATCTCTGCTTCTGCAATTCCCGGAAACGAAAAACTTCTCGGAAACGTCATCAATGCACTGTATAAAAAACAGGTGACAGTCCTGACGGATTCTCAGGCATTCGTACACGTATCCGGACACGCATGTGCAGATGAAATAAAGATTTTACATGCACTATTGAAACCCCAGTATTTCATGCCTATACACGGCGAAGCAAGACAGCTCTACAGCCACAAGCAGCTCGCTGAACAGATGGGAATGAAACCGTCCAATATATACGTTTCCGAGCTCGGCAGAGTGCTTGAAATTGACTCAAGAGCTGCTCAGTTCAACGGAACAGTTCCGTCAGGCTCAGTCATGATTGACGGCAGCGATCCTTCGGATATAGGGAACGTGGTAATTACAGAGAGAAAGAAACTCTCCAAAGAAGGAATTATCTTTGTATCGGCAACAATAGACACGGAATACAGAGAGGTCGTTTCGGGACCTGAAATAGTGTCAAGAGGATTTATTTACGAGAGTGAAAACCTTGCTCTCGTTGCAGAAATAAAGAACACCGCAAGAACTGCGATACTGGATACATTGAGAGACGGTTCACTCGACTTTGCACTCATAAGAACAAATGTTAAGAATGCTTTGAGCAAACTGATTGATGCAAAGACTAAGAGAAAACCACTTATTATGACAATAATATTGGGAATATAACCGAAAGAATAGTTTACTGAAAAGTCCGATAAGCAAGCGCGCTCGTCGGACTTTTTCGTTTTTACTTACTATATATAACAGTTAATGGTTTTCGGTAGATCAACTATTGCCATTCTTGTTTTTCGGTTACCCAATTCTTCTCAAATTCCATCCCATTTATAGCTGCAGTAAATGGTGGTTCAATGAATGTGTGAATCATTTTCAGCACTTCTCCATAATCACTTTCTACATTTATTTTTTTGCAAAAAGCCAGCCATTTCTTTTGCATAGCATCATCCTCGGCAAATGACAACATTTGTTCAAATTGTTCTTCTGTAAATGCTCTTCCTCTATTAGCAAAAGTTTTCTTCAATGCCTCGGTGAGAGTATTACCATCAAAATTGAATTTGTTGGCGAGGTAGAAAATGTCATAATAATCTTTCATCCTGCTGGAAAACTCCATCAAACCCAATATTGCATCGAGTTTTTCTGCAATGGTTGTTTCCAAAGAATATGTATTTACTGATGGTGCCGGAAAATCTTTCAACTGTGTCGAAATAGTGCGTTTTTTTGCACCAGGAACTATAATATCACCTACTCCAAAGTCAATTCCAAATGGTGTTCTAGTATTTTTAATTTGAGCAATGATATCTGCGTGTATACCGGGATACTGCTTGTTGATTGAAATAGGAGCAATATCTTTAATTTCAAATGTGATAAAATCGTTCGTTGTGTCTGCATTGATTATCTCTTCAATAACTTCACGCAATCTCTCAGGTGTACTAGGAATTTTTCGAAGAAGAAAATCCACATCAACAGTGACACGACTGTCAAACTCAGTAATGGTATAGAGAAACAGCCCACCTTTAAGTACGAAATTGTTGGTATATTTTGATTTTTCAAGACGACGCAGGAACTCTTCCTGGCAGAATAACTGCATACATAACTGATTGCTTCTTCCGGATTCTTTTGATTTGTTTCGCAGTTTAGCGAGAATTGATGCACCTATGTCAGGCATTTACCAGCACCTCCATCATATTTATCACATTTTTGTACACACCAAGCTGTTTTGCGTACTTACTGAGATTTGCAAGATTCTTTTCGTTATCCTTTGCATATGCATTTATGGCTTTGGCAAAAAGTTCGCTGTCAATTTTGGTGCGATATTTAAAACAATCGCAAATTGTACGTTCCTTGTTGTAAATAGGTAGCGACGTTCCTTCAAAGTTTGCATATGTTTTTCCCAGTTCGTAAGAATCTGGCTGAACGTAATATGCTTTAAATGGGATATCAATTGTCTTTATTTTTCGTTGAGAGACAGCTCTCGGTACAGCAATTGACCACTCTCTAGGTGTAAAATCTGAATAACCATAATAGAAAAGAGCGGATTCAACACATACAATACCCTCAGGTATAAGTTGTGAAAGGTACTTTGATTCAGACAAATCATAATTGCCTGCAAGCTTATAAAAGCCATGATTAATGCGATCAATAACAGTATCGTTAACAAGTTTTCCGATATCAGATTTTGAAAGACCGGCAGCAAGAAACGCAGATGTCTTTGCTATACCACCTGCATCATTTATTACCCCTTTTGCAATTTCTACCTTTGTCATACAATTCTAAACTTTCCCAAAAATATAATCCGCTATTGTCGATGATACTATAACACAATGTTGGCATGAAATCAATACTTTCTTCATACAGTTTTAAATTTCTGTATGAAGAAAGTTTATTTTGGTCGAAAGTTTAGGGGGCTTTCAGCCCCCATTCTTGTTATGCAATATTAGTGCAGATAGTTGAGGTAATCTTTCAGTTCAGCTTTTGTCAGAATCTTTGTTCCGAAGTAGTTGATTGTTATTCCTGAAAGCTTGTCTGAAACTGCATATCTTTCAGCATTGAAGATAACCGGTGCAACGACACCATCCTTGATGAGCTTCTCTTCTGCTTCGTGGAGAAGAGCTGCTTTATCTTTCTGTGTAGCTGCTGCATATGCCTGTTCAATCAGTGAGTCGTAATCGCTGTCTGAATAACCTGTTGCGTGAGGATTGTTCACGTAATATCTTGTGAGTCCAAGTGTCTCGTCATAATCAGGACTTCCTGCTTCAACAAGTTTTACTGAACCGGAGAATCCTGTTGCAAACTGGGCAAGCGTACCGAATGCATAAGCAGTCAGCATCTGGACATCAAGTCCAATTACATCAAAGTCTCCTGTTAGGTAAATCGTATACAGTTCGCTTGCTGTCATACCTTTGGTAACTACTTTGAATCCGAGCTGTTCCCATGCTTCCTTAGCAAGGTCTCCGAGTCTCTTCTCTTTGCTCTCAAATCCGAGCTGAGCTGAGTAATAGCTGTCGTTTACTGCATCTGTCAGATAGTAGAGATAAATTGTATCCTGTTTTGACGGGTCAATTCCCTGCTGACTCAGAATGCTTCTCGCTTCGTCTATATTTGCCGATGTGCTCAGAAGATCTCCGCCTACTTTTCTGAATGAAGTGCCCTTCTTAGTATCAAATACCATTGAAGGAATGAGGCCTGTAGCTGCCTTTGCTCCGCAGCCGACAGCATCTGCCATCGCACTTCTGTCAAGTGCAATTGAGAGTGCATATCTTACCTGAGGATTGGAGAACATCGACAGTTTCGTGTTGAAATAATAGGAATATGTGGAAGCCAGTTCATTTGTCTTCAGAACCTTTGAACTGTATGCGCCTTCAGTCTCATTTGTGAGGTTTGAAACGTAGAAGAGTTCGTTGTTAATAAACATCGTCTTTACGTCTTCATTTTCTTCTTTTGCATATACAACATCGCTGTCCAGTGTTGCATCGTAGTGGATGTAGATCTTGTACGGAGTTACGTATTTATCCAGAATTTCTGAACTCAGTGTCCAGTTGCGGTAATAGTATTTGTTTCTTTCGAGGATTATGACTTCAGTTGCGTTTGAAGAGAATTTCTTTACTTTGAATGCACCGTTTGTTGAAAGGTCGGTGCTGGATTTTGACCATGTGTCTTCGTACTGTGTTACTTTGTTTTCACGGAGAGGTACGAGAGCGGGGCTTGCAAGATTGTAGAGGAATTCGTCAACGTCTACTCCCTCTTCAAATCTGATCTCAAGAATGTTCTTACTGATGGCAACAAGTCCGATGTCGTCGATACCTATCTTACCCATCTTTGCATCGCGTGCGCCCTTTATTCCGTAAAGGAGAGATGCTGCTTCAGATGAAAATTCAGGTTCAAGTATTCTCTTC
>JAILLB010000107.1 GCA_024693345.1 Clostridiales bacterium | reverse complement strand
TGAATACAGTTTTTTGCTCATTTTTTACAGTTCCTCCGTCTAAATTTCAAAATCCGCTCCTTCAAGCGTAATGGATATGCAATGTGATTCATCAAATATTTTGTGTCTGTAATATTTTTTGCCTTTGTATTCGACTTTACCATCCAAAGGCAGTGCCGGAACAGACTTCATGTCATTTGGAAGCCCCGTTCCTTCGGCCTTGGCCAGGCTCTCCTTTGATACAAAGTACTCTATTGCCGAGTCTTTTCCAAGCTGATTCACCTCATGGTCCGATAGACAATACTTTTTTACGTCATCATTTAACTCTTCTTTTGTTTCTATGTCCAATCCGACCTCATGGTTTGCAGTTATGACAACACCCACCACATCGTGTGAATGCGAGATGTTAAAATGACACCTATTCGATTTAGGTTTTCCGTGTGAGTCAATGGATATTGTTCCATCAACGCATTTCTTTTTTAAGTAGGCACTTCCAATGTGGAGCAGTTTGTCGCTTTCTTTGATGTATTTCTCCGATTGGTTGATATCTTCTTCGGATAACATGCGAATAATTAATTCCTTACTGTCCGCTATTTTTTCAATGTCCATTAGTAATAGTCTGACCTTTTCCAAACAAACACTCAGCCCATCTTAATAACTAGTTTGTATTATACTTTATTTTCTCAAAAAATAATATGTGTTTTTTTCACAAAGTTTCACATTTGCTCATTTGATGTTGAAGTGGGTTTGCTTTTGGGTTAGAATATTCCCGTAATATCGACCAAAGGAGAATTGGCAATGTCAGACAAAATTTATTCCGTCGCAATACTTGGATGCGGTTCAAGGGGTGCCGACACATACGGCAAGAGAGTGTTTAACAGACCAAATGAATTCAAAATAACTGATCTCTGTGAAATAAACCCTATTAGATTGAAAGAAACTCAGGAGAGATTCAATATCGGGGATGACCATGCTTTTTTGGATGAAAATGAGTTTTTCAAAACAAAAAGAGCCGATGTAATGTTCATCTGTACACAGGACAAGGACCATGTCAGACAGTGCCTCAAAGCTCTTGAACTTGGTTATGACGTTCTTCTTGAAAAACCGATTACAGGCAGCAAGGAAGAGTGTTATAAACTCCTGGACATGCAGGAGAAAACCGGAAGAAAAGTATTTGTGTGTCATGTCTTGAGATATTCACCCGCATTTTTGAAATCCAAAGAAATACTTGACTCAGGAAAGCTCGGAAGACTTGTTGCAATCGATGCAGTTGAGCAGGTTGCGTACTGGCATCAGGCACATAGTTTTGTCAGAGGCAACTGGAGAAACAGCAAAGAATGCGTTCCGATGATTCTTGCCAAATGCTGCCATGATTTAGATTATCTTCAGTATTTTGCCGGATCAAGGTGCGAGACAGTGTCTTCAGTCGGCGATTTAACATTCTTTAACGAAGAAAACGCCCCCGAAGGAAGCGCCAAAATGTGCATTGATTGTAAATATCAGGATACATGTGTATACAGTGCAAAAGCTCTCTATTACGAAAACTGGAAAAAACAGGAAAATACATGGATTACCAGCGTAATGATGAGATGCAAAGAAAGAACGGAAGAAAACATATTGAAAGAACTCAAAACAAATCCATACGGAAGATGTGTTTTCAGATGCGATAATGACGTTGTCGATCACCAGTTCACGCAAATGGCTTTCCAGAACGGAGTAAAAGCAAATCTGCTTATGACCGCATTTACTCAGAGAGGCGGAAGAATCATTACGTTCTACTGCACATACGGACAGCTTATACTCAACGAAGAAGAAGGTCTTATCAAGGTCAAAAAATTCGGTTCTCCTACTGAAAATATTGAGATTTCTTCCCTTGTTGACCAAGGCACAGGCCACGGAGGTGGAGACGACGGACTTGTCGACAAACTCCATAGCATGTTGGATGGCGATTTCACAAAAGGCACTTCTCTCAAAGAATCTCTTGAGAGCCATCTGATGGGAATCGCAAGCGAAGAATCCAGAATTAACCATGGCAAACTGGTTTACGTTCACCAGTGAACCACTCACGACTAAAGTCACGGGTGTTCCCGGCAAGCATAAATCCATTAGCAATTGAAAGGCTCCGGTTTTTGACCGGAGCCGAAGTTTTTTTAGTTTTTGCTGAATTTTGTTTCGAATTCTTCGTGACCTGGGTATGACTCGTATGAAGGATCGACAGAAATCAGTTCTTCAAACGTATCTATTTCCGCTATGTCACTCTTGTGTATAGTTCTAACTTCCACATGATAGTTCTTTCTGCAGATTTTCAGCGGAACAAATTCCCATAGGTTCTCTTTTCCCGCTCTTGAATTGTACACTTTAATCAAGTCTGCTTTGAGCTTTTCAGAATCTTCCTGATCCCAGTATGAAATTCCGTATGCCTGATAGCAGTCCTCACCGCCTCTTTCGTAGTTTGACAGATAACCGCCCACTCTTTTGAAACACCAGTCATCAGTTTCATTAACTCTTGCACCGAGGTAATTTGTCTTGTATTCATATTTCCTGATTATATCCGGATTTTTGATAACAAGATCTGCTTCACAAATATAACATCTGTCAATCAAATCAACACATTTTACAAGTGAAGAAATGTTATTTGTAACGTTAAACTCATCGTTGTCAATAAACTTGATTGTAGGATATTTTTCCAGCAGTTCGTCAAACTGCTCTTTTTTATACCCTCTGACTATGTATATGGACTCAATTCCTTTGGCCAACAATGCCTTTATGAGTGTTTCAATAATTCTGACTCCGTTAACTATTACAAGAGGCTTAGGCGTGTTCAAAGATACAGGCGCAAGTCTCTGCCCGAAACCCGCTGCAAGGATAATGGCCTTTCTCACTCTGTATTGCTCAAGTGCCTTTAATCCCTTGTCGGTTAAAGACAGGTTGTTATTGTCATCAAGTTCCGCATAACCCAAATCAAACACCTGATTCAGCAGTTTGTTTACTGTACCAAGTGACAGAGTTAGAGTATCAGACAGATGTCTCTGAGAATACCTGTTTTTGCCGTTCTTTTCAAGGAAAGTTAGTAGTTCAAATTGATACAAAGATAATTCCATGATGGAATCAGCCTCCTTTTTCTGTTTCTTCTTTACTGCGTTTGAAGTAACGTTTAATATTACCCTTGCTATTACGTTAATCAGCAGTATGAGTACTGATATCGCACCCTGCATCTCATAATTGCTCGTCTTTTCGTAGCTGTTGATCAAAATCGCAAGCGGCTGGTTGCTGTATGTACATAAAAATGCTACAGCAGAGATTGTAATCATACTGTTCAAAAAGAAATACGAGAACATCTCAATTAATGTGGTAACCGAGTTTGGAATCAGCACATTCAAAAGAACTTTGAATTTGGATATTCCGAGTGTTTCTCCAATTATTTCATAGTCTTTGTTTATTTTTGTCAGGCAGTTCTTAGCCATTATGTATGGTGATCCGAGAAAATGGAACATGTTGACAAAAACAAGTATGATTACAGTCCCGTAAAAGAATCCTGTTGTGTTCTTAAATAGTAACATGTATCCTATGCCCAAGACAAGTCCCGGTATCGCAATAGTGGAAATTGACATCAGGTTTATGAACTTACCGAGTTTTCCGGTTTTTCTGACCGACATATATCCGAGAAAATATGCAAATACTGTTCCCAGAAGGCCAGTCAGAAGTGCAATTACAAGTGAGTTGACAACATACTGACCTATTCCAAGTCCGTAAGTGTTGCTGAACATGTTTGTTATGTTGTCAAAAGAAAACGACATGTCATTCGGATATGACTTGATAAACGTAAGTGAGATGAATGAAAACTGGGGAATAAACAGAAACAGTGATACAAGGACCACAATGAATATGGTGATGATATTAAACAGTTTTGATACACTCAGCAGTTTTTTCTGTTTCTCTGTTGAACTTGTGTCGTGGAAGAACAAATCAAACAGGAAAGAGACGACTGCGGGAATCAACAAAAACAGCCCGGCAATTGCACCTCTTCCGTACTGATAGGAAGAAAGCACCTGATTGTATAAATACATAGGCAGCGTCTGAACTTTTCCGGCAAGCTCCATAGGTATTCCATAATCGGAAAAAATCCATGTAAATGAAGCAAAAAATGCCGAGATTATTGCGACTTTCAGGTAAGGCAGAGTAAGTTTTATAAATGTGCTCGCTCTGCTTATCCCCATTATTTCTGCCGTATCATAAGGTCCTTTGTTTTCATATTTCAATGCATCATAGATGATTAAAAATGTCATCGGAAATGCGGATATGACAGACCCGAAAATAAGACCAAGAAATCCTATTCCTTCTATTTCAACACCAAACAGGCTGTCAATGAATCCGTTTCTTCCGAACAGCGTTCTGATTCCCAAACCTATTGATAAAGTAGGCACAAGCATGCCAAGTGTCAACACTGTAACAAAGACATTTTTGTGTTTAATAGACGACGTGTTGAGAAAGTATGCCGCCGTTATTGCAAGAATAGTTGTAACGATGCTTGAAGCAAGTGAATAAAGTGCAGAATTACCAAGACTTAATTTGAAATTATCGTCCGAAAAAACATAAGATAAGTCATTTCCGCTTGTGTTGAACACAAGATAAATGAGAGGCATAATTGCAAACAGAATTATGCACGCAATTGCTATAAATCTCAGATACTCGTGCCTTATAAAGCCTGCGAATCTGAATTTGTTATTGGCCATTAATACAATCCTCTATTGACTTTACTTTCATATCGAGGTGATTGACTATGAATTTCTTTACAAATTCATTTGCCGGTTTGTGATAAAGGTTATATGGTGTGTCAAGCTGCATGATTCTACAATCATTCAGAACCATAACCCTGTCAGAAAGTGCAAATGCCTCTTCCTGGTCATGAGTTACATAAATCATCGTCATGTTGAGTTTTTTCTGAATTTCTTTCAACTGATTTCTCAAGACCACTTTGATATCAGCATCAAGTGCTGACATGGGCTCATCAAACAGAATAATGTCAGGATTGAGAACCAGCGTTCTCGCAATTGCGACCCTCTGCTGCTGTCCTCCGCTGAGATTGACGGGCTTTTTGTTAACATGTTCATTGAGTTCTACTATATCAATAATTTCTCTGACTTTCTCGTCTATTTCTTCATTGGGCAGCTTTCTGCTCTTCAATGCATATGCAATATTCTGGTAGACATTCATGTTTGGAAAAAGCGAATAGTTCTGGAACACTATACCAATATTTCTCTTCATGGGAGACAAATCTGAAATGTCTTCTCCAAACTTGTATATTCTTCCCGATGAGGCTTTTTCTATACCAATTATCAGTCGCAGTATTGTAGTTTTTCCACAGCCCGAAGGACCGAGCAAAGACAAAAACTCGCCTTTTTCAACTTCAAAAGAAATGTCTTCAAGAACAAGATTTTTGCCATATCTCTTGCTCAGATTTTCAATTTTCAGTATAGGATTATCCATTAATAATTAACTCCAGGACCAATTGTCCAACAGATTTTGTTTATATCTGAAATCGAATACACCATTCATCTGAATCTCGGAAAATTCAGTCGGATAATTGCTTATTTCAGCTGCTCCCTGACCGGAGTATATCTTGTCGGGGTTATACTTTTCGCACTGAACTTTGTTCAATTCGTTGTACAGATAATCAAAGACATCTTTAACCGCTTTTTTCGTCTCTTTGCCTGAGATTATTCCCATTGTAAAGAGGTTGTATGAGGCTTCTCCGTTAAGGAAGACGACTTCAAGATCACTGTTTTTATTTGCGTAGTCAACGCATTGCCACAAAAGTCCCACTCCTATGGCTACTTCGCCTTTGTTTACAGCCTTGATAGGAGCTGAACCGGATGTTGTGTATTCTTTTATGTTTTCATCGAGAGAATTGAAATACTCAAGAGCCTTTTCTTCTCCCAAGGAAGATACGAGTCCGTTGTAGAAAGCATAACCCGTTCCAGAGCTCTTGGGACTGGGCATAGTGATCAACCCTTTGTATTCTGGCTTAAGTAAATCCTCATAAGTTTTTGGTATTTCGCATCCACTCTGACTCAAAACTGTTTTATTGACCACTATTGTGCCGTCAGTTTTACCGTTAACTGCATACTTGTGATGATTCTTTGTGTATTCAGTAACCGGAGGAAGATATACGGAAAAATCGTAGTCTTGGCCCAAATCATAAAAAAGATTAGGGTTTGAGTTTAAAATAATTTCCGCATTAGTCGCTTCCAGGTCATAGAAGATATCACACTCAGTGCTGTTTCCTTCAGCCTGAAGTTTGGTTACCAATGCACCTGTTCCGATTGACTGGAAAACTATATCGTATTCAGGAAACTTTGCTCTGAGTTCTCTCTGCAAGTATTCAATTCTTTCTTCTTCAGCAGCAGTGAATATGACAACCCTTTCAGTTTTGCTTCCGCAACCTATAAGCATTGTTGAACAAATCCCCAACAATAAAAGGAATACCAATAATATCTTTTTCATATCTTTCTCCCAATAATGATTAAATTACGCCTGATATTATGCCCAATTTGTTCTATTTTGTCAATATTATGCGTTCATTTTGAACGCTTATAGACAATAATTTCGAACAATTGTCACACTTTTTCGACATTTTTCGCCTAATAGGCTGTATAGACTCCATTTTTTTGTTGTGATATAATATCAATTGAGTTAAGACTATTCGAATAATGGCTCGTCTAAATATTTGTGAAAACAAACGGGAGCAAAAAATGGAACAATTGCAAAAAAAAGAACGCAATCCCGGAATAGAACTATTCCGATGCGTTTCTATGATTATGATTATATTGTTGCATGTAACAAGCCAAGGTGGTGTACTGGGTGCAACCGCGACATCAAGTGCTTCGTACTATGCAGCATATTTCCTGAAAGTAATAGGTTATTGTGCAGTTGACTGCTATGCTGTTATTTCCGGTTATGTCAACTCAAGCAAGTCATTCAGGTTTAAAAGAATCGGATCGATGTGGCTTGAAGTGGTATTCTGGCTGGCTGTTCCCGCCATTATTACTCACTTTTTCCTCCCTCAGTTCCCTGTCTCACAGGAAAAATGGATTGAGGCATTCTTCCCTGTTTCCACAAAAGCTTATTGGTATTTCAATGCATACATTATCCTCTTTGCCTTGATGCCTATACTCAACAAAGGCTTGGAGTCATTATCTGAAAAACAGCACAGAATCATTTTGTTGTTCCTGTTTGGAGTAGTAACCGTTCTTCCGTTCGTCGGAGGAAGCGATTTGTTTGCGACAAGCAGCGGTTATTCAGGAATATGGCTTGTAATTCTCTTCGTGTTCGGGGCATATTTCAGAATCCACGGAATTCCGAAATTTGCAAAATGGTATGTTACAATCCCGGTATTCTTCCTATCTGCCACTGCGTCATGGGCACTGGATCTTCTCAGAATGGATTTGTATAACCACGGAATGGTAACAAGCTCTGATTTGCTGTACAAATCACTCGACCGTGCGCTGTCATATATTTCACCATTCATGGTGTTGATGGCACTTAGCCTTTTGTGCTTCTTTGCACAGGTTAAGATTAATCCGAAACCTATACGTAAAATTCTTGAAGTTATGGGTCGTGCGACATTCGGAGTTTACCTGTTCCACGTAGGTGATATGATCTGGGTAAACTGGTTCAAAAACAGTTTCAAAGACTACGGAAAACTGCCTGCAGGACTTCTGGTTTTATCTGTTATAGGAATCAGCATTCTGCTCTTCATTTCATGGGACATACTCTCAATCGGAAGAATTTACTTATTTAAGCTGATTGCTTTGCCTTTCAGTAAAATCAAGAAAAAGAAACTGTCAGAACCAACAAGTGAACCACCGAAAGAAAACAAAGACGCCGGGTAATTCCCGACATCTTTTTTGTGTTTTTCTACTCTATTGTAATCACTGAATGTATTTCCAGTTTGTCCAAAACAAGTTCAACTCTTCCGTCATTATATTTGAAATCCAGGTGTTTTCCGGACGGAATTTCAACTACAGATGATGGTTTTTTAGGATATTCGACAGATATATGCAAATCGCGAAGAGGTATTATTTCATCATAGCTCAAACACCTGCTGTCCGCATGAGGTCCGCTTGTGTTTATAAGGTTGACATTCAGTCTTCCATCCTTTTGGGTCAGGATTACTTCCGGAATATGTGTTTTTTCAATTTCCACTTTTTTCCTTGCATAACCCAGTTTAATTAGACTCTCTGTAATGTCTCTTATTGATGCACTTCTCGCATACTGATACTCGCAATAGCTCAGATATATTCCGATCCACTTACCTTTTCCGTCATTGTTGACAGTTGAAAAAATCTTCTTTTCTCTTTCAAATTTGCTTTTGTTCGTGTAATACCAGTCAAGAGCAGTTGCACCATTCAATGTCACATTTGACTCATTTGACACAATAGGTCCGGACTTTTCTCCCGAAACCACTTTGTGTTCAGTTTTTTCTCCCTCTGGACTATATTCGATTTTTACACCAAGTTCTTTTTCAAATACCTTTGTTGAACCAGGACCGCAGACTATTACTTCCCCTCCGTTTTTGACGTATTTTTTCAGTCTTTCCTTTATATCTTCCTCAATGGTATCAAGATCACTGATTGCGAAAAATCCATATTTAGACAGTTCTTCATCCGACAGTTTCATAAACTGGTGCGATTGAAGGATTTCGGTTGAATACCCTGCATCAATAAGTGCAGTCAATATACCGCGGGCGTCCTCTCCGTACTTGTTTATGTCCGGACTCCATCTTCTGAACACTGACATCTTGTGATAATATGAACCCTGTCTTGAATAAATCAGGGCGCCTTCGTGGACAGGTTTAGCTTTGTGACAGGTCTTTTCTCTTTCCCTACAGAATTCTGCGAGTTTAGCCCATTTATCAATGTATTGTTTTTCAATGGTGCCAACCAATTGAGGATTGTAAATTGAAAAACCTCCGCCCAGTGCTATGACTTCCGATGCCTCAAGGCATAACTGAACCAATTCTTTGCTCACTCTCGGCTTGCTCGTGAATCCCCAGCACATCAAGTCCCACGGCTTTTCAAGATTCTGCATTGCTCTGCCTTCAAACCTTGCAGAATTAAGACTGTTATTCGGAGAGTAATCTCCCGAAACGAAATCTACGCTCACGGTTTCAGGTTCCGGAACATATGCGGTGTACAGCCAGTTACATGCAATTTGAAAATCGGGGAAAGATTTATGAATCTCTGAGCAATAGTGTTCAACGTATGCCAAAAAAATCTTCCTGCAGAAATTGCGGTATTTTTCTCTTCCCTCCAGATCATCTTCTTTTGGAAGGTCAAGTCCTGTTTCATTTTTGTATGCTTCTCTCGCCCAATGGCTGTAATCTTCAACCGCTCCCCAGCAGTCTCCATCGACCCAAACACCATTCATATCATAATCTTTGGCCAATTCCTTTATTTGTGGAATAAGCAGTTCATCAGAATAAGGACCGAAAACGGAAATCGCAATTTCATCCGGCTTTCCATCAGCATTTATTGCTCCCCAATCCGGGTGTTTTTTTATTGCTTCTGCATCCCATACTCCGGAATAGTGAGAAAAGAGCGCAACATCGTGCTTTTTAGTTTCCTCTCTCCACATTCTCAGAACATCGCCCTTCATTTCATCAGCCTGTGTTCCTATTTTTGTCGGGTAACTGGATATTCCTTCATGACCCTTAGTGTCGCACTGGACATAATCAGGTTTGACCTCTTCAAGCAGCTTGTCTATCGTCTCATAATCACAGAAACTGCCTATGTTTACCTGATCCTTATTTGCGTGGAAATCAAAATGCATTCCAAAAAATGATTCTGCTCTTCTTTTCATAATAACTCCATAACTTTTTCCAATGATTGCAACTCCAACGTATGTTACTATATAATTATACACGAGAAAACAACTTAATGGAACAAGAGGTTGGAATGAAATACACAATTGCCATAGACTCTTTTAAAGGAAGCCTGTCATCAACCGAAGCCGCCGATGCAATATCTGACGGAATAACAAAAGCAGACAAAAATGCCGTTATCAGAATCTGTCCGATGGCAGACGGGGGAGAAGGAACTCTTGAAGCATTGACAACAAAAGAAGAGCGAATCAGACTACTGACAAAATCCGCAACTGGAAAAAAGAAATTCGGATATTTGGGAATATCTAAAGACTATGCTGTGGTTGAAATGGCACAGGCTGTCGGACTGAATTCAGTAAGAATTGAAGAAAGAAATCCCGAGTTGTCAACAACTTATGGTGTCGGAATCCTAATCAAACGAGCAATAGAACTAGGCATACATAACATTTTGATTGGCATCGGAGGAAGCGGAACAAATGACGGTGGAGCCGGCATGATGGAATGTCTCGGAGCCCGCTTCTTTGACAGAACCGGTAAAGAAATAAAAGATATTCGTGCCAAGGATCTCATTGACATCCGCTCGTTGGATTTTTCGCTTGTCAATCAAAAACTAAACGATGTAGATATAACAATTGCAAGTGATGTAAAGAATCCATTGCTTGGAGTTAACGGGGCCACAAAAGTATATGGACCACAGAAAGGTGCATCAAAAGAAATGGTGTCCCGACTTGAAAAGGGCATGAAGCATTATGCTGATGTACTAGAAAAAACATTTGGAGTTGTGAAAAGAGATTACCCCGGGGCAGGTGCAGGCGGTGGAATTGTGTACCCGCTACTATTTCTTAACAATGTCAAAGTAGTATCCGGTGCTAAGGCTGTTATAGATTACCAGAGAATTGATGAATACATCAATGACTCAGATATTCTTATTACAGGAGAAGGGTCCGTTGATTCACAGAGCAAAAACGGCAAGACAATCGATGTGCTCTGCAATCTTGCACAAAATAAAAAAGTACCCGTAGTTATTTTTGCGGGTAAATGTGAGAATAAAGAAGAAACACTATCTGAGTATAAGTGCATAAGAAGCATTCGCACCACTTCTGAAGTTGCCATAAACATTGAAGATTCAAAAAAGAATGCAAGAGAATATTTATCAATTCTTGCTTACTCTGAGTTTTCAAAAACTTAATCGATTTATAAAACGAGCATGGCCAACCATGCTCGTTTTGTGTTTTCAAATAATCAGTCGACAAATTCTACTTCAATGCTGCCTGCTATGTCTCTGCAGTCAAGATCAATTACTTTGTCGCATCTTGTTTCATCCTGTCCGGGAATCGAAACTCTGCCTGCAATGTCTTCAACATGCTTGGTTACAAGCCAATTTGACGGAATCTTCAAAACAACTCTACCTGCAACATCTTCAACAGTGATTCTTCCGTGGCCAGGATACTTGTCTACGTTTGTGATGTATACCTGAGCAAATCCTGCAACATCGCTTACTTTCGCATCATTGAGATCTGTTTCTGCATTCAAATATATTTCGGATTTTCCAATATGTTTTGTATCAATTCCTATAAATTTTCTTTTGCCTTTCGGAATAACCATTCCAACTCCTACCATAAGCAATACTGCTGAAAGGATTACAATCCAAACTGGAACAAGTACCTCGCCCGGTCTGCCGATTAAAATGGCAATCATGTCTTCAAACAACAGGAACAAAGCTCCCAATGGGAGGAATATTGTCGGGAATGTTTTGTCTGCAATAATCTTTGCTACCCAGCCTACACATAAAACTGCAAGGAACAATTTCCATGGAGACAGTCCGTAAGCATCAAATGAGAAAACATTTAGTGAGCTCAGAATAAGGCATATTGCAGCGAGAATCAGTGCAACGCCCCAGAATATTGTTGTGTTTCTAACGTCTCTGTTAACTTTCATTTTACTTTAACCTCATTTCTTGAATCTTGTCTCGGACATTCTGGTAATACATTCTGGAAAGGTTCGTTGTTTTTCCCGATGAAAGGAATGTTATTTCGCCAACACCGGTCACCGACCTCTGGATACTTCTGATTTTCATAACATTAACGATTCCGTTTTTTGAAGATCTTACGAAGTATGGGGGAAGGTTGCTTTCCAGTTCGTACAACTTCTTGTGACAAGGAAGACTTGATGTAGCTGTGTTGGCGTATACCTGTCCGTCAATTATTTCAAAGAACAACAGTTCCCTGACAGCTACGAACGTCTCATTGTCTTTTTCTCCGAGAGATATTTCACCCGGATTATTGACCAGTTTCATAATTGCATCCTGAAGAGCAAGGGTGTTTTCATCGATGCTCGGAACTCTGATGACAATTTCTTCTTCGCTATTTGGTTTTATTTCCAAGCTTATTTTCATATTCGTTCCTTTTGTTCAGAATGATTGATGTCCGTCAATTTCCTTTGACGTGACATATTGTAGATTGGCCTGTGAAAAATGTAAATAGATTTTGGTCAAGAGGTTAAAAACCAGGGGTAAGTGGTAGAAAACAGATGGTTAAGATGTTTTTTTGACTATGTAAATGAACACGGATAAGCCTTCGAGTTCAATTGTGTTTCCGCTCAGTTTTGTGTTTTTACACTCTATTATTTCACCAATTGCGTTTGGTTCTTTTATGACGTACTTCTGACCTGATGGGTTGATAGCAACCCTTATTGTTTCATCCTTGCATGATCTTTCAAACCACAATGGATAATTCATCTTTCTGTCCACAAATTCGAAATGAGAATTTGCATTCAGAGCGGGATGTGAATGTCTGATTGATGTCATCTTTCTAGTGTATTCAAGAAGAGAATCATCTTTTCCAACTTCGCTTTCAACATCCGGAGCATCGGGTGAATCGTCAACCGGAAGATAAGGATTGTCTGAAGAAGAAAAACCTTTGTTTTTTTCTACGTGGTTCCACTGCATCGGAGTTCTTGATCCGCCTCTGGATGTCTGGGAACCTTCCTTGTCTATTCCTTCGATGAACTCCATCCCTATTTCATCGCCGTAATATATAATAGGAGGAGAAGGCATGGTCATAATGAATGCCATTATTAACTTAACTTCTTCTGGTGTTCTTCCTTTTATAATCCTTGCCTGATCATGGTTGCCACTGACAAAAGACCAGTATCCCTTGCCTTCTATTCTTTCCATTATATCAACATATTCATCAGAGAATCTGAAAAGAATGCCTTTTCCTTCTTTTCTGAAATAGTTGTAATAATCCTTTTCGGGATTTTCCCCTCTGAAAAGCGAACCACCTGAAAGGAACATATCCAAGTGGAAACCGCCACCTATTGATTCAAGGGGTCTGCTCCATTCGGAGATGAGTATCTTTCCCGGATAATTCTTATCCATATATTCGCGGATTTCCTGCCAGAATTTCTTGGATCCTTCCTTTTCCGGATCAGATTTGATGACGCTGCCTGCCATGTCCACTCTGAATCCGTCACAGCCTTTTGAAAACCAGAAATCCATGACTTCAATTAGTTTCTTTTTGTTGTTTCTGCAGACATCACTGTCCATGCTCATCTGCCATTTTTCTGTAACTTGATAGAACCCGTAGTTAATTGCGGGCTGTATGGCATAGAAACTGCAGAGATATCTGTCATCTCTTTCATATTCTCTTTTGTTAAGGTGTGGATACTCGGATTTGGGATCATCACACCATACATAAAAATCTGAATACTCGTTTCTCTCTTTTTTTGATGATTCTTTAAAAAATCTGTGTTCTATTGAAGTATGGCATGGAATGAGATCGATAATAATCCTTATCCCTTTTTCATGAGCTTTATTGCAGAGACGTTCAAAATCTTCATTTGTTCCGTATCTTGGACTGACTCTGCAGTGATTGGTTACATCGTATCCGGCATCGCCGAACGGACTCTCATAAAATGGATTTATCCATATTGCATTGCAGCCAAGCCACTTAACATAGTCAAGCTTTCTGATTATGCCCTCAAGGTCACCTATTCCGTCACCATTGGTATCAAGAAAGGACTGCGGATATATTTCATAAAAAACGGCATCATTCAGCCAGTCAAATGCTTTATCCATATGTTTAATCAATTTCCATGAACCAGTGGCAAACGTTTACGCGTCCTCCGTCATAAGGAACGGATGACTGAATGAGAATTCTCTGACCTCCGTCTTCCATATCCATGACAAGATTGTTTGAATAAAATGCAGTTCCGACGTCATTCGGGCTTATGAAAAGACCCTCATCCCAGTTGATTCCGTCTTTACTTGTGTACAAGACGAAATTCATCGGAAGTTCTTTTCCGTTGCATCCGGATCTTCCGTGGAGTATATATCCGCCTTTTACTTTTGCTACCTGTGGATTTCTTATTCTCTTTGCGCAGTAGCTCACTCCGCTCTCGCACCATGTTTTTCCCATATCCGTGCTGACATGATAATCCATATTGTATTCATCTTTGGAATTGTAGTCATAAACCACAAGAGCTCCGTCATCGCGAATAACCATGCTTCCGTATGCACGACCGTATGTGTCGCCCGGCACTTCTCCGTGGAGTTCAAATGTTTCTCCGCGGTCATCGCTTCTGTAAATGTAATATCTGTGTTCAGGTTTGACAGCAAGAAAATCGTCATCTGCGAGCATGAGAACATATATTTTCCCATCTCTTACGAGAGCGTCATATATCCTTCCCTTTTTGTCGCACATCACTTTCGCATCAGACCAAGTCTCGCCTCCGTCTGTACTCTTAACAACAACGGGTTCGAGATACGGCTCCCAGCCGTTTGGGTTTTCATTTCTGATGCAAAGCGCGATTATTTCATCATCCTGGGTCGAAACTGCCTTCTCACAGCTCACGGTAAAAGGCTGATTTATCAAAGCATCCCAGGAATACTGGAACACTTTTGGTTCAGTCCAGGTGTTTCCGCAGTCGAAAGACTTTCTGTATTCGAGCCATCCGAATCCGTTGTGTCCAGGAAACCATTTGTTTCTTGTGCCTGAGCAGTTGGAATAGAAAGACATTATTGCATCTTTTCTGTACTGAACAAGTGCATGGCTCAAGTGGCCGCTTCTCTTGTTTTTTTCATGGTTTACGTACATTATTCCCTTGCTCATTATTTCTTCTGGTATAAGCTTGTAGTCAAAATATTTGCCGTGCATTGTTACCTCCAGTTAATCAGATTTCGGACAGTTTTCTCTCTGCCTCAAGACCTGATTTATAGTTGCGTATAAAGGTTGAAAACTTTGTTTTGTCAATTTCATCAGCCATAAGAGTCGTCTTGTTGACTCCGGACAGCAACTCGTCCATGAACTCTGAAAGAGTTCCCTTCATGTTAAGCATATATATCGCAAGAATTGCAATACCCCATGCTCCGCCTTCTCCGGCATTGTCCATAATTGAAACAGGTGCGCCTACAAGTGCACTCACTGCCTTCTGACCTATAAATGGAGTCTTGAAATATCCACCATGACCATATACCAGGTCAACGGATACATTTTCATTTTTCAGTATATCCATTCCGAGAGCAAGAGGAGCTATGGCAGAATAAATCTGCATCTGCATGAAGTTTGCCAGGTTAATCTTTCCGTCCTGAAGTCCGAATACCATCGGTGCTCCTTCATATGTCTTTGCGAGCGGTTCACCTGCGAGGAAGTTGTATCCAGCGAGATTTCCTACTTTTTCATCACTCTCTTCTGCTTTATTGAACAGGAGTTTAAACAGTGTTCCCCTGTCAACTTTTCCGCCTGTGAGTTCAACCACTTCGTTGAACATATTAACCCACATATCTATCACTGAAGTGCATGTGTTTGCATGAACAAGCGCTGCTGGAGCTCCGGCGGGAGTCTGGATTACATCTATTTCCGGATAATAACTGTTCATGTTCTTTTCCAGAATGACAGTCAGATTTGCGCTCGTTCCGAGTGACATGTTTGCTGTCTTTGGTGCAACACAGTTTGTGCAGATCATTCCGGTTCCCATGTCTCCTTCGGGAGGACAGAGCGGGCATCCTGCTTTCAGTTTGCAGGACGGATCAATAAGTCTTGCACCTTCTTCTGTCAAATATCCGGCATTATCTCCTGCAACGAGAACCTGCGGCAGAACTTTCACAAAATCTACATTCAGTCCATGCTCACCAAGACGTTTATTAAACTTGTCCAGCATTGTTTTGTCGTATTGTTTGTTGTCGTCAATCGGGAACATGCCGCTGGCATCGTTCATACCGAGAACTCTTTTTCCGGTGAGGACATAGTGAACGTAACCTGCAAGTGTATTGAGATGTCTGACATCTTTTACATGGTCAAGTTTTTCAAGAACACTCTGATAATACTGAGAAACACTCCATCTCATCGGAACATGGAATTTAAAAAGTTCCGTCAATTCTTCAGCAGCCTTGGCCGCATTTGTGTTTCTCCACGTCCTGAAAGGAGCTAGAAGTTTCTCGTTTTCATCAGTCGCAATATATCCGTGCATCATTCCGGAGATGCCGATTGCATCAAGCGACTCAATCGGCTCACCGTAGTTTTCGATAAGTTTTTTATAGCTTTCTCTGAGTCCGACCCACACTTCATCTAGGTCATATGACCAAAGCCCGTCAACGAGCTTGTTTTCCCAGTCATAACCTCCCTGAGCCAGAACATTTGCTTTTTCATCAGTCAGAACTGCTTTGATTCTTGTAGAACCAAATTCAACACCTAATATCTTCATATCTTTCTCTTTCTCAAAGTGGATCAGTGCAAAGCGCAATCAAATCTTCAACTTTTGCTTCAGCAACTCTTATGCAGCAGTCGCAGGCACCATAATATATTCTGACAATTCCATTGTCTTCAAGAAGTGCTCCGCACGGGAACAGTGCGTTTGATCTGTATCCTTTGGTTTTTTCAAATTCATCATCGGGGACTATAAGCGGTTTTTTGGACATACCTATAACCTTTCCGGGATCATTAAGATCGAGAAGTGCAACACCTATTACATATCTCTTTCTCCAGTACTTTTCCCATCCGTTTTTGCCTCTGTTCGGGTCAACATCTACAGAGTGGAACAGCATAAGCCATCCTTTGTCTGTCTTAATCGGAGGTGCTCCCGGACCTATCTTGTCGTTGCAGAACGGAACGCTCTCTGTTCCCATTACGAGTCTGGATTTTCCCCAGTAGACAAGGTCAGGAGACTCTGAAAGGAAGATATCAAAATAGTTTCCGTCTCTTGAATAAACCGGCATCGGTCTTTCAAGTCTGACGTAATTGCCATTTACTTTTTCAGGGAAAAGCACCATATTTCTGTTTTCCGGAACAGATATGGATTTCAAATCAAATTCCTTGAAATCTTTTGTTGTTGCGATTCCTCCGCAGACTCCATGTCTTGTGTCCACGGCAAAGCACATAACATATTCATCATCTATGAATGTGATTCTCGGGTCGTATGCCCTCATTATTTCTTTTGTTCTCAGATAGAAACATGGTTCGGGCTCAACTTCCCACTTGAATCCGTCTTTTGAATATGCAAGTCCCATGTTAGTGATGCCATCGAGTTTCTGGTTTTCAAAATCTCCGACATCGTTTCTGAACACCATTACGTATCTGTCTTTTTGTTTGATAACACCCGCATTAAAAGTCAATGCACTCCTGTAAGGAACATCCTTGTATGTCAGAACGGGTGTCGGATATTTTTTGATACATGAAGCAGTTACAAAATCTTCTTCATTAACTTTCTCATTTGGTTTGAATGGGGCAAACATCCCACTGTCTTCCATACCATTTAGTTTCATAATCATAGGCACCTCCGATAATTAGTTGTAGATCATTGTGTCGAGCAGAGACCATGCAAACATCCAGTGCATTTCCTTGCTCGGGTGGTTGATACTGTTTGAAAGGTAATTCGTTACGCTTGCTCCTTGAGCATATAACTTTTTCCACTTGTCATATACATCACAAACAGGAACATTGCATTCTTTTGCAACCTGTTTTGCCCTGTCCAAATACTTTTCAAGAATTCCGCCAGTCTGAGCCTTTATGCAACGTTCTGCAGCATCAATCAGCGGCTTATCCTTGAGTTTGTATGAAACTCCTGTCGCCATCATGTTCGGGGTCATGAAAATGACTTCGCTACCAACTTTTTGGAGTTCTGTAAATATAGTTTTAAGAGAATTGCCGTATTCGTCAAGGTTTTCTTCTCCACCACCGCAGTCATTTAAGCCAAAACATACAACAGACAAATCAGGTTTGTGGTAAAGAACATCTCTTTCGAGTCTTTTAACAGTCCTTCTCGCCGTGGTTCCGCTTATCCCAGCATTGACAATAGTAACCGGTGTTTCTTTAAACAAAAATGCCAGAATCTTTTCAAGATCGCTGTGGTATGCATCCTGTGAATAAAACTCAGTGGCTACCTGTCCCTTTTCATTCACAAAGCAATCAAAGCATCCCTGTGTTACGCTGTCTCCTATAAATGCAATAACCGGAGCACTTTTGGTATCTGGATGTGCACAACTTTCGGACAGTTTTTTCAGTATTTCCAAAATCAAATCCCCCTTCGTGAGAACTTCAACCTAATTATACTTGAATTTTCATCTACATTCTATAATATATATGGTTTTTTTGTTCTTTTTGCGTGCTTTTTGTGTTAATATATATTCGGACACATTTTTTGAAAGGATATTTGATTATGAAACCAACCACTCAATGGTCTTACAGAGAATACGTTCCGCCTATGTACAACAGAGGCGATATATACGTCTGCAGACTGGCCCCCGAACGGACTTCCTTCTCGGTGGACTGGTATAATATAGAAGGTGAAAAAACATATACGATTAAATATTCAAAAGAAAACGAAGATAACTGGTCAGAAGTAACTATCCAAAGTTCACTTCAAGAGCAGACAAGTGCAGAAATTGGTAACCTTGAAGAAGAAACAGATTATGTTTTTTATATAGGAACACCTAATGGTAAAAAAAGTGCCATCAGACTTGTGAGGACTGGCTTCAGCGAAGGAACAACCGTCAATTATTTTCATCCAAGAGATAACTACTATGCATTTTCCGGAAGGTACCTGTGCTCGCCATCAATCGTAAGACATCCAAACGGATCACTCCTTGCATCAATGGATGTTTTTGAAGGAAACAGACCGCAGAACCTGACTCTTCTCTTTGAAAGCAAAGACAACGGACAGACATGGCATCATATCTCAGATATTTTCCCGAGTTTCTGGGGGAGACTGTTTATACACAAGGGAGAGCTGTACCTCATATCAGTATCAACCGAATACGGAGATCTTCTAATAGGCAAAAGTACTGACGGAGGAAGAACATTCTGCCAGCCAACCGTCATCTTCAGAGGCGGATGCAAATGCGATGAAAACGGAATCCACAAAAATCCCCAGCCTGTTGTGAGATACAATCACAGACTGTGGAACACTCTCGAGTGGGGATCTTGGAAAAAAGGCGGACACAGCCAAATGGTGGTTTCCATCGATGAAGATGCAGATTTGTTAAAAGCAGAAAACTGGCTGTTGTCTGAGCCAGTTCCATACAATGAAAACTGGAAGGGTACCGCCAAAGGAAAAAGTGCAGGAATCCTTGAGGGTTGTGCGGTAATCGGCCCCGATAATAAGCTGTATGTAATATCCAGGTACGAAATACGCAACTGCGAACCGAGTTACGGACTTGCCATAGTATTCAAAGTTGATGATAGAAATCCGGAAGCTCCTCTTGAGTTCAAGAGAACAATGAAATTTGATGGAAACCATTCCAAGTTTATAATAAAACGTGATGAAAAAACCGGAATGTATTACTCAATAATTGCTAGAATAAAGGACAAAGAAAACAATGATGCAAGAAATATCTGCTCCCTGGTCAAAAGCCCTGATCTTGTGACGTGGACACTTGTCAAAGACATATGGAATTACGAAGACAGCCCGAAAGCTAAAGTCGGATTCCAGTATGTGGACTGGTTCATTGAAGGCGATGACATACTGATGCTTTCAAGAACTGCAATGAATGATGCACATAGTTTTCACGACAGTAACTACAGCAAATTCTTTGTAGTTAAAGATTTCAGACAAATCTGAAGGAGTTGGACATGACAGTAACCAAAGATATTGGCTTTATACCTGAAGATACGACCATAACCCTGGGCGATCCGATATTCATGGATGTAAGACAGGACCCATTCAGAATTTACGGAGTCGATAAAAAAGGTTTTTTCAGACTGCCTCCTGAAGTAGGTAAAAGAGTTAGTCCAAGCGTGGAAATCGCAGGACAAACATCAAATGGTGGAAGAATACGTTTCAAAACAGATTCGGATTATGTGGTAGTTCATGCAAAAATGCAAAAACCAATTCCCAGTTTTCACCAGGCCCTGTCTAATGCTTATGGCATTGACATCCTTATTAGAACTGATGGTGACTGGTTTACACCCGGTGTATGCATTCCATCGCAGGGAGAAGGAAAAGATTATTACGAATACAGAACAAAGTTTGACAAGACGCTCGGCACAAAAGAAGTGATGTTATCTCTTCCACTTGAATCCAAAGTTGAATCTGTTGCAGTAGCTCTAAGAGAAGGATCAAGACTGGAATTTGCCAAAGAATATAAGTATACAACCCCTATCTTCTTTTATGGCTCATCCATCACATTCGGAGCATGTGCTTCCAAGCCTTCAAACATATATCCCGCAATGGTTTCAAGGATGATTGACACAGACTTTGTAAACCTTGGTTTCGGTGCTGCCTGCAAAGCTGAAGACGCAATGATTGACTATATTGCAGAACAAAAAATGAGCGTATTCGTATACGACTACGACCATAACGCACCGGACCCGGATTTTCTGAAAAAAACACATTACAGAGGATACTGCAGATTCAGGAAAAAACAGCCTGATACACCTATTATTCTGGCAAGCAAACCTGACCACTATTATGACATTTTTACCTTTGATATAAACGTTAACAACGTCAGAAGAAAGATAATTGAGGAAACATACGAAAAAGCCCTGAAAGCAGGAGATAAAAACATCTCATTTATAGACGGAAGGACATTCTGTCCGAAAAAAGCATACGGATATTGTTTTGTCGACGGATGTCATCCGAACGATCTGGGCTATTATTACATGGCAAAAACGTTTGCCAAGGAAATAAAGAAATACTTATAGTAAACGAAGGACGGGCTGAATTCAGCCCGTCTATTGTTACTTTTGTATTATCTTTTTAATCGTTTCATACTTTTCACCTTTGAGATGCAGTATGTAGATAATCAGGAGTGAAAAACCAATTACGGCCTGATGCAATGCTTCCGCCACATCAACTGCCGCGGCAGCCTGTTTGAGATTAAGCAAGAACATAACAGCATCGATAATTCCTGCCGCAATTGATATTACAAGGGATATGATAACTATTTTTTCTTTTTTAAAGAAAATTACAGCGTTTACTGAACAGATGGCATCTACAAGGGCCATGAAAGGAGCAATTGTCATATTCTTGTGAACAACTACTTCTGTGATAAAAATAATGAGGCTTACTACACCTGTTACTATATGCAGAATCACATGATATGACTCACTCTTTTTATAGTACAAACCTATATACAAATCTATTGTGAGATACTCAAGAAGGGTGACACCATAGAGGACGGTATACATATCGAATCCGTCCAGACTCTGTATGAAATTCAATAGTTCCACTACAGTGCCTACAATGCAGAACACAATTACGAGAGAAAGAAAAATCACCTCACGCTTTTTGATTTTTTCTATCATGTGTATCTCCTCGCGATTTCTTATGATTATTATATCACCTAATGATTGTAAATACCTTGTAAATCACAAAAATATTTGTTATTATTTAAATAGAACTTTAGGAGGTATCACATCATGACATTTTATATTTGCAAGGGCTGCGGCAATATCATCGCATATGCTGAGAAAAAAGGCTGTAACGTTAAATGCTGCGGACAAGAAATGGTTGAACTCGTAGCAAACACAACTGACGGAGCTCACGAGAAACATGTTCCGGTTTACACTGTTGAAGGAAATTCATTAACAGTAAGAATCGGTTCCGTTCCGCATCCGATGACAGAAGCTCACCTCATAAGCTGGGTAGCTGTTGAAACAAAGAAGGGCAACATGAGAAGAACTCTCAAGGCAGGACAGGAACCTGTTGTTACCTTCCCGATTGAATCAGATGATGAGGTTGTTGCTGTATATGCTTACTGCAACCTTCACGGACTTTGGAAAGCTTAATAGTGAACAGACTTTGCCGCTCACGATTTCTGTGGGCGGTATTTTTTTCTTGCCAAACCAGATAAAAAATGTTATTATATTCTCTCAATTAATATCAAGGAGAAAGAAATGTTTGAAAAATCTCTGGAACTGATAAAAAAATACGATACAATCATTATCCACAGACACATTAATCCTGACGGAGATGCAATCGGCAGTCAAGTGGGTCTAAAGTTTTTAATTCTCGAAAACTTTCCGGACAAAAAAGTGTATATTGTCGGTGATGAACCCGGAAGATATTCTTTCATGGAATACTCCTCGCCCGATGTAATACCGGATGATGTTTATACTGATGCTCTTGCCATAGTCCTTGACACATCCGGAGCAGAGCTTATAAGCGATCAAAGATACAAAACAGCCAAAGAAACACTGAGAATAGATCATCACATTCAGGCCGCTCCTCTGACTGACTATGAAGTTGATGACACAAGTTATGAGAGCTGTTGCGGTCTAATTACAACTTTTGCGATAGAACAGAATCTGAAAATAAATCCAATTGTCGCAAAATCTCTTTTTACCGGTATTGTCACCGACTCCGGCAGATTCAGATATGATGCTACGACATCGAGAACATTTGAACTTGCATCATTTTTAATGAAGACTCCTTTTGAGACAGATTCAATATACAGAAATCTCTATTCACAAAACTTTGACGATGTTCTTCTGAGAGCCAAGTTCGTAATGAAGGTAAAATTCACTACTCACAACGTCGCATACATTTATACGACAAAAGAGGAAGCGGATTCATACAACAGGGATTTCTTCTATATATCAAGAGGCATGGTAAGTGTCATGTCGGATATTAAGGGAGTAGATATTTGGATCAACTTCACCGAAAGTGACAGAGGTGTCATTGTTGAAGTAAGATCTACTAAATACAATATAAACAAAATAGCGGTTAAATACGGCGGAGGCGGCCACGAAAAAGCCAGCGGAGCTACGCTGAAAGACCGTGAAACTGCTATGCAGATGCTAATGGACCTGGACAAACTCGCTGAGGAGAATATGTAATCATGGAAAAGAAGTATACGAAGATTATCTTAGATAAGATTAAAGAGTATGACAGCATCATCATAATGAGACACACTAGACCCGACGGAGATGCTGTTGGATCGACAATGGGTCTCAGACAGATATTGAGATTATCTTATCCGGAAAAGAAGATTCGCCTCATAAACAGTGACTATTCTGACTATGTTGCATTTTTGGAAAACGAAGACAAAGATGTGTCTGACAATATATATAAAAAGTCACTCGGAATAGTAATTGACACTGGCGACGTAAAAAGAATATCCAACAAAAAGTACGGACTCTGCAAAGAACTCATCAAAATAGACCATCATATAGACCACAGTCCCTATGGAGGCATAAGCTGGGTTGAAGAAGAAAGAGCATCTGCCTGCGAGATGATTGCACAGTTCTATTTCGACAACGAAAAAGAACTCAAAATAGACTCCTTTGCTGCAACAGCAATCTATACCGGCATGATTACCGATACAGGACGTTTCAAATACGGAGTAACTAACTCTTCCCCGTTCACTTATGCGGGAAAACTGATGGATCTCGGAATTGATGTAGAACTTCTGTACGCATATCTCTACGCACAGAGCTTTGATGAGATGAAGTACAAAGCATTTGTTCTGAGAAACATGAAGATAACGGAAAACGGAGTTGCTTATGTTTACATCAGCCGTGCAACACAGAAAAAGTACGGACTTAATCATGAAGAAGCAAGCAACTGCGTTTCATACATGGAAAACATAAAAGGTAGTCTGATTTGGCTCGGATTTATTGACAACGAAGACAAGACAACAAGAGTAAGACTTCGTTCAAGATTTGTCACAGTCAATGAGATAGCAGAAAAATACAGCGGAGGCGGTCACGCACGCGCAAGCGGCGCAACTGTTCATAGTAAAGAAGAAATGAACAGTCTCATAGCGCTAGCCGACGAGACGCTTAAACAATATAAAAAGAAACACAAGAGCTGGATATGAAAATACTTGTTACTAACGATGACGGGATATTCACTGATGGTATAATCGGTCTGGCAAAATGGGCAAAGAAACTAGGTGATGTCACCGTAATTGCTCCCAAAGTCGAGCAGTCCGGAAAGAGTCACTCAATAACTCTCGGAAAACCCTATGAAATACTCAAAGTAGATTATCCCGAAAATATTGAGGCATATTCCGTTGACTCAACACCGGCGGACTGCGTCAGATTTGCTTATCTCGGACTGAAGAAAAAATTTGATCTTGTTCTTTCAGGGATAAACCAGGGAATGAACCTTGGAAACGATATAGCCTATTCCGGAACAAACGGAGCCGTTTTCGAGGCAATGTACCATAATACAAAAGCAATTGCATATTCGACCGACTTTGGTCCATTTGATGCTGCATTTGAAAATCTTGACAGAGTATACGATATAATTGACAAAAATGATTTGTTCAGATATGCGAACATTTTTAATGTAAATATTCCGCTGGAAGTAAAAGGCGTGAAAATAACGAAACAGGGTGGCAGAACATACAGCGACCACTACGAAAATGTCGGCGGAAACATGTACAGAGCCGTTGGAGACTGGGCAAGGATAAAGACAGATGACAACACTTTTGATAACCAGGCAGTTGTCAACGGATATATTTCGATTACACCTCTCACCGTCAAAAGACATGTCGTAGATGCTTATGATAAAATAATAAAGGAAGTAGATCTTAACCTCTAGGAAGAACCAAAACGGAACCGCAATCGCGGTTCCGTCGTTTTTTTGTGAAATGATAGTGATATTATCGTGATTAATCGTCATCTTCCACCATATTATATTCGCTAGTCAGAAAGTGTGCTCCGATAAGTCCACCAATACCGACAGCAGCGAGGATTCCACCAATAATCCAGTTTAATGCAAGGAAGAATACTAATGAACCCAGTATCAGCCACATGCCAACACTGCCTAAAAAGCATCCAAGTCCGTAAAGTACACTGAATGGTTTTTTACCCGAGAAAGCAGATATCAGGTCCTTTACCAAAAAGACGAAAAAGCGCACAGGCATAAAAACAACTAAAGCAACGAAGAAAAATGTAGTCTTTAATAAAACAAGAACTATGCTTGGACCAGAAGTTGCTGTACTTGTTGTTGTATAAGTATAACCCGTGTATGGGTTATAGAATGTCGTTTTGACAACGCCAATCGGGCCTGAGTATACTTCTTGTAACTGTTTATCATAATAATGCTTTGCAGACCTCAAATCCGGGTAGAAGTATACAGCTGTTCCAATGGAATATAGAAGGACAATTATGCCTAAAATATTATTGAAATTGAAAATGTCTGACATTTGCATTTTAAGGAAAGCATGACGATAACTCAAATAGCCTAGTGTTACTATTCGACCAAAACCTATTTTTTCTAGAGCATCATTTCCGTTGAGTTCACCGCGTTCAAGAGATAAATGTAAACAGTATTCTCCTTCAGGCAGTGCGCTGTTATCGGCTTTACTACCCAAATTTACAGTTAATGTAAGTGTGTCACCTTTGTTAACTGTAACAAAATCGGTTTTAGTGCGATTTGTTGATCCACCTTGAATTACTTCCGCATTATAGCTTTTGCCATTAAAAATCACATCATAGGATTTTGTATCACTAATAATGTTTTTAAATGACTTGTTTTCCAAAGCAAATTGAAAACATAACTCCCAAGGACCTTCTTTGCTTGGAACCAGATCTTTAAATTCGCTCATCCTGTTACCAACCACTTCTCTGTCGTAGGAATCATCATAACTGATGTCTTTCACCGTGACTTGGATGGTGACATCGCCCGCGTGTTCATTTTTCCCGACACTTATATCGATTTTTCCGGGAGATATTGCATTATAAGTGCACTCACCCGAGTTATGTGTCTGGACAATAATGGTTTCGTCTTGAAAAAATGAAGCGCTTTCAGATAGTCTTATTTCCGCATTGGATAAACCATTAATAAGGAAAAACAAGACAATCATGGATAATTTCAGTATAAATGAAACTAGATAAGCAATTTTTCTACCTTTTTTAATCATTCTTAGAATCCTCAATAGGGTTGTGAAGGCATTTCTGTTTGCTCCTTCGGTTCCTCTTTTTGTTCAACCTGATTATCTTCAGGATAATAGGCAAGGATCCTCGGTTGTTCAACTGCCGAGAGGAATTGCCCTCTTTTTTCATTCTGCTTTTTCATATTTATAATTGTATCCATCGGCATGCTGCATAATTTTATAAATGGATTTCTTTGTACCTGTAA
>JAILLB010000024.1 GCA_024693345.1 Clostridiales bacterium | reverse complement strand
CAATGACAAAAAACTCGGTCAGGGTAAAGAGAACGCAATCAGCTACATCGGTTCTGACAGCGCACTCTGCGAAGAACTTGAAAAACTCATCAAATCCAAGAGCGATGATCTTGATTTGACAGTAAATCAGAACTTCTCAATAGAGGAAGACGAACTGGATGAAGACGATGAACTCCTCAGTGAAGACGAAAGCCTTGATCTGAGAGTAATCGATATATCCGACGATAAATGATTAAAGATACATATTTAACAGCTGTCTCTCCGTCAGAAAACGGAGAGACAGTGATTTGCAGAATCAAATACAATGAAGACGGCAATGTGAAGATGATAAAAATTCCCATTGCTTATTCGTTTTACTCTGATGCAGGATATCCTCTCAATTTAGATGGTCCTTTTCCGATAGATGAAGTAGAATTTGAAGAGTTGATAAACTTATCCAAAGTCACTTCAGCCATAAACAAGGGTCTGGATCTGCTTAACTTTTCAATTTGTTCCAGAAAGGGAATAAAAGATAAACTTGTCATGAAAGGTTTTGACAAACAGACTGCTGAAAAGGCCTCAGAGTATCTTGATGAATATGGATTCATTGATGAAAAATCCCAGGCAGAAAACTATGTCATGGACATGGCAGAAAACAGACTGTTCGGAAAAATACGAATCAGAAATGAATTGTTTAAAAAAGGATACAGACAGGATATCATAGACGAAGTCCTCGGAAACGCGGAAGTGGACTTTGAAGAAATCTGCAGAATAAGAATTGAAAAAACGATGAAAAAGGAAGATTTTGCAGACAAAAAAACCGCATCAAAAAACGTAAATGCTCTTATGCGTTACGGATTTACATTTTCGGAAATAAAAACTGCTTTAAAGGAATTCAAATGAGCAAAAACAAAGGAAAAGTAATACCTGCACTGCTTTTTGCGGCTGTATTGTGCATAAGTGTTCTCGCTCCCGTAAAGACATATGCTTCAACTCCGGTATATGTCGCTTTAGGGGATTCTATTCCTGCGGGATATGGACTGAGCAGTACCAAAGATGCTTATCCTTCTTTACTGAGTAATGAAATACGTTATACACTGTACAACCTTTCACACTCAGGTGATACAACATCAGACCTGATAACAAAACTTAAGACATCCAATGCCAAGAGCAGACTATCTCAGGCAACTCTTGTCACAATATCCATAGGCGGAAATGATTTAATTGGAAGCCTTGAAAATGTTTTCACTTTGCTTTACGGATCCAGTGATGTAGTGGATGAAATATATGCAAATTCAATCGCAAATTTGAGAACTATTTGTTCCACCGTCATTTCTCTCGTTCCAAAGAACTGCATAATCCTATTTGAAAACGTATATAACCCGTACGGCAACCTGGGTTTAGGTTCACTTATAGGTCAGAGAATTCAAAGAGAAAACCAGCAAATAAAGACGGTATGTGATGAAAACCCGAGAATATATTATGTCGACGTCACATCAATGAACTCTAATCCGGATAACTTCAATGCGGGAAACGGCTCGACATTATCAGAAATACTGGATTGTCACCCGACAAAAGCAGGTCACAGAGTATTGGCGGATCTGATGAAAGATGCTTTCTACGATGCAGGCGGTAAAGACAATTTGCCGGTTACAACACAGCCCATAACAAACGTTCCTACTATAACTGAAACAACAAAATTGGAAACGCAGGCAATATATACTACAATCCATGTCCCTACGGAATTCACAACATTCACTGCAATTGAGAGTATAAATGAGACAACAAGCGAAATTGTGACCGAACAAACGACTATAGAAGTTACTACAGAACAAACTACGACAGAAACAACTACACCAGAAACAACCACCATAATTCAGTATGTTACAACCGAAAAAGAAACAGTTGTAACCACCATAATCGAATCAACAAGAGTTACAGAAACAGAAACAACACAGGAACAAACAACCATTTTGGAAACAACAATTCCGTTATCCACGGAAACATCAAAAGAAACAACAAAAGAAACTTCTGCAAAACAGACAAATGAAACATTGACTGAAAAAATTAATCAGTCCGAGACAGAAGAAAATCAACAAAAAGGAAAGACAAATGTTGTTGTAGTTATATTATGTCTTGTCGGAGGCGTAGCGGTTTTAGTTGGTGCATACTTTTTGATGTATAACATATTCAAGTATATTTTAATGAAGAGAAAAGACTGAGCGGAGAAAAAATGGAAACAGAGATTAGAAATGAGTCATATTACAAAGAACTCGTAAATTTTTCATTACTTGCGGGTCTTATTCTCATGGCTTCCCGTGCGGAAACGAACAGAGTTGAAGACACTGTATCAAGAATTCTGAAGACATCAGGCCTTCCTATAACTGAAGCATTTGTTCTTCCTACAGGAATAACAGTGACTTTGTCCGACAACAAGGACATGACAATATGTGTCAACAAGAGAACAGCACCCGGCGAAGTAAATATTAGGAAAATAGATGAAGTTAACCAGATTTCAAGAGACTTCTGCTCGGGATTCAAAGACCTTGAAGAGTCATATGAAAAACTGAAAGAGATAGGTGAAGAAAAAGGATATCCGCTCTGGCTGAAACTTATAGGAACATCACTTGCTTCAGGTGGGTTCAGTGTTGTTTTCGGCGGATCTGTTCTTGATGGAATAGCGGCTCTGGTAATTGGTTTCATTCTCGGAATATGTCTTCACTACATAAAGAAATTGATTCAGAAAGACTTTCTTACAATAGCTCTTTGCAGCTTTATAGTGGCATTTCTGGGCGTTCTTGTATCATGGCTTGCAATTAAAGTGAACATAAGCATATCTCCTCAGTACATCATAAGCGGATGTCTTATGCCTTTGGTACCCGGTGTTGCAATCACAAATGCAGTAAGAGATGTACTTTCCGGTGACTTTCTTTCTGCCTGCGCAAGAGCAGTCGAAGCAATAATGGTTGCCGCTGCCATTGCGATAGGTGTATCAGGAGGTCTTTACATTTCCGAAGTCATAGGCCTGTCTGATGCAGAACTAGGTTTTGTCATGGAAATAAGCAGAGGAAGTCTTGTTGCCGACATTATTTATGGTGCGATTTCAATTGTAATAGCAATCATTGGATTCATATACGTAATGGAAATTCCGCTGAAGTATATAATTCAGTGCTGTGCGACAGGATGTATCGCATGGGTGTGCTTCCTTCTTTTCGATTATGCAAAAATAGACATGGTGTGGGCAACATTCATTGCAACGCTGCTCGCTGAACTTGTTTCATATATATTCGCAAGAATATACAAGGCTCCGGTTATTACATTCCTCATAGCCGGAATAATTCCGCTTGTGCCTGGAATTTATATTTACAGAGCAGCATATTATTTCGTAACCAAATCACCTCTGTCATCATCTGCTCTGACAGATACAATCAAACTTGCAGCAGTTATAGCCCTTGGCATTCTCGTAATGGGAACAATTCTCCAGGTTATATCAAGGGGAATAAGAAAATTGAGTAAAAAAGAGTAAAAAATCTGTTTTTGTCCTTTATATTTTTTTACAGATGTTGTATCATATCCAGTGTATTTTGTTTTTCGCAGAAGGAGACAGTCGCAAATGTTCAAAATAGGCTTTGACAATGAGAAATATCTAAAGATGCAATCCGAAAAGATTCTTGAGAGAATCGAAACGTTCGGAGGTAAACTCTACCTCGAATTCGGTGGAAAACTTTTTGATGACTATCACGCATCAAGAGTACTTCCGGGATTCCATCCGGACTCAAAAATCAACATGCTTTTAAAACTCAAAGACAAAGCCGAAATCGTTATAGCCATCTCCGCAAACGACATTGAAAAGAACAAAGTAAGAGGAGATCTCGGAATTACTTATGACCAGGATACACTGAGACTCATAGACGCTTTCAGAGATATAGGACTTTACGTTGGATCTGTTGTCATAACACATTTTGCAGAACAGCCTGCTGCAATCAAATTCCAGAAGCGACTTGAAACTCAGGGAATGAAAGTGTACAGACACTACATCATCCCGGACTATCCTTCAAACACAAGCCTTATAGTCAGCGAAAACGGATACGGAAAGAACGAATACATAGAAACAACAAGAGAACTCGTTGTCGTAACAGCTCCGGGTCCCGGAAGCGGCAAAATGGCAACATGTCTTTCTCAGCTCTATCAGGAAAACCTTAGAGGAATTCAGGCAGGATATGCTAAGTTTGAGACATTCCCAATCTGGAATCTTCCGCTTCATCACCCTGTTAACCTTGCTTACGAAGCAGCAACGGTTGACCTTGATGACGTAAATATGATAGATCCTTTTCATCTTGAAGCATACGGAACTTCTTCAGTAAACTACAACAGAGACATAGAAATATTCCCGGTATTAAATGCAATATTCCAGCAGATTTTCGGAAAATCTCCGTACAAGAGCCCCACAGACATGGGTGTTAACATGGCAGGATACTGCATTGTTGATGACGAAGCAGTAAGAGAAGCAGCTAAGCAGGAAATAATAAGAAGATATTTCAATACACTGTGTTCAGTAAGACAGGGACTCAGTGCAAAAGAAGAAGTCGGAAGAATAGAGCTTATAATGGGTAAACTCGGTATAGGAACCGATTTGAGACCTGTTGTAAGCGCCGCTCTGGACAAGGCTGAAGTAACAAATGCACCTGCAGTTGCAATTGAACTTCCTAACGGAAAGATTGTCACCGGTAAAACATCTCCTCTTCTTGGAGCTTCATCTGCTGCACTGCTCAATGCACTGAAAGAACTAGCCGGAATAAGGGACGAAGTAACCCTCATTTCTCCTAAGGTGATTGAACCAATTCAGAAACTCAAAGTTGATCACATGGGCAACTTCAATCCGAGACTTCATACAGATGAAGTTCTTATAGCTCTCTCAATATGTGCTCTTACAGATGACAACGCAGAACATGCAATAAATCAATTGAATAAACTCAAAAACTGCGAAGCTCACTCAACAGTAATTCTGTCAAGAGTCGATGAATCCACATTCAAAAAGCTGGGT